>RGDM01000130.1 GCA_009918675.1 bacterium | reverse complement strand
TTTTTTGCTCGTTCGCGCTTTCGTCCCATGTCACCCACGGAAAAGTTTACCACAACTGGCTGCTCAGCTTTCTTTTGAAGTTCTAATTCTTTGGCTTTCTTTTCTTCAGCATGACGAAACTGCATAGCATTCATTGTGCTTCCCAGTTTTTCTAACTTTTTGTTTTTTTGTTCTATCTGTCGCTTTAGTTCGTCATTTTCTGCCTTTAACCGTTCAAAATCTTTGTCTATCTTCTTTTTGAGTAAGGAAGGTTTTAGGCCAAAAAGTTCAACAAGGTTTTTTTAAACTAAAACTTACACTATTTCTAATCATATTTCCTACTAATTTTATTTCCTACTCAATTCGCCTTACTGCTGTAGGCCTTTCGTCTTCAATTTCCCTCATCCTCTTTTTTAAACGAACAACTTCTTCCTTCAAATCTTTCACACACATTGCAAGCGGAACAGTCAAGTCTTCAAGTCGAAGTGACACTGGTAGTCCTTCTTTGTCAAAGTTCACAATTTGCTTTGCCAACGGTAGCTGTGCAACATCCTCTGCAATCAATCCAAAGTGTCGAGCTTTGTTTTCCTTGTATGTGAAGCTTACTGGACGATTGCACACTTCGTCAATCACTTTGTCTGCTTCGGCCTTTGTAAACGAAACAACCTCTTCCTTGAAACGAAGTGATGAACCTACAGGAATCCAAGTTCCATCGCCAGCCAAAATGTGTGCTTGATCACCTGTAAAACTTTCAGTGTAATGAGAAACACCACTAGCATCAACACACACAATGGCATCAGCAGCACTGCAGTTATTCGTATCAGTATTAGTTCCAAGTGGTTTTCCCCACTGACCGTTGCTTGCCAAAAAATCTGTTGGAACATATGTCAAGTTTGGAAGCTTGAAAGTATAGTTCCACGTTCCAGCAGTGTCTGTTCCACTTGCACGATCAGCCAAAAAAACTTCACAGTTTGATTCAGCTGGGACTGAAACCAATGACGTAGTGTCAAACAAATTGATTTGAGCTGCTTGAGAAGTGGTGTTAACAAAAGTAAAACCAGTTCCAATTGTTAACGTGGTTGCGTTTGGAAGTCTGTATGTAAAAGCGTTTGTTCCCTGTGCAATTTGTTGTCGTTTGCTTGACGCACTCAAATTTTGAGTCGCATTTGAAGTTTGGTTCACTCCTGTTGAGTAGTTGTTCATCGCAACGTTCGCACTGCTGTCTCGATTTACAAGTGTGTTTGCATCAGCATTGACTGACAAATTCACAAAAGTTTTGTTCCCTGTCAAAAGCTGAGTGCTGCTCCCTGACAAAGCTAGCGTTGTCACACCACCTGCACTGTCAATCACTGGAATAGCACCATTTGAACTTCCATTAATAGCCGAAGCTGTACCGTTGATGGTTCTCAACAAACCCGTTCCTGGAGTAGGCGACGCAAAGTTTCCGTCATGACCCAAGTATGTTCCATCAGATGAACCTAAGGCAATACTTGGTCCGGCTTCTACATTTCCTCCCTCCGTAACAACAGCACGCGCCAAACCAACAGATGAGGGCACAAATGGAGCTGGACTCCATTCACCGTTGTTGTTAAGAAACGTGTTTGGATAAGCACCAAACCCAATGCTTGAATCTGCTGTTCCACTTGATGTAGAAACTGCAATACCTGCACCTGTTGGAACAAACTTTCCAGAAGGAATTGAAAATGCGCCTGTGTTGTTAAGGAAGGTACCGTCAGTTGAAGAACCAAGTGCAATACTTGTTGCGGCTGTACCATTTGGGCCAACTTTGGCTAAACCAGGTGCAACTGGAGCAAATTTTTGTTGTGGTGTTTGCCACGTTCCGTTAGCAGCTAGAAAGCGTGTTGTGTCACCTTCGGTTTGTGGATCTGAGTATGAAATGATTCCACCTGTATCACTTCCACTTTGAAAAACAACTCGAACCTCACTTCCTGTTGGCATTGTCGCCACAGTGCACTGTTTGTCATCACCACCAACTTGCAAAATTCCTCCACTTCCAACATAATTCTGTGCTGGTTGCATTGAATTTGGTAATTGCCACGTACCGTTTGCAGCCAAGAATCGAGAAACGTCACCTGGTGTTTGTGGATCTGAGTACGAAACAGTTCCACCTGCATCAGTTCCACTTTGAAATACAACAGCTACTCCTGAACCTTGTGGAAGAGGAACAGCTTGACAGAGATTACCGTTGCTTGTTACTTGCAACAACGCGCCTGTAGAAACATAGTTTTCTGCCGCATTCATTCCTGTTGCCTGCGGCGTTGAAAAGTTACCTGTTCCATCAAGATACACACTTGCTGCTTGATTCAGAACAATCTGCGACACAACCCCTGTGCTGCTTGCTGTTGGAATTGCTAGTTTTCCCGCAGTTAACGATGCAAATGGCCCTAGTCCAGTTAGTGCA
>RGDM01000129.1 GCA_009918675.1 bacterium | reverse complement strand
AAAAATTTTTATAATTTTTTATTTTATTTTATATTATATTATATTATTTTGTGTTGTTTTGTTTTTTAGATTTTATTTTTTTGAATTTTTTAGGGCTTGAAACTATTTACGCCGTCGTGACCGCCGCCTTCGCCGTCTTCAGGTCATACAGACGGTAGAGATACTTCTGGATGTTGCGGTAGGTCAGCGTCTCGCCATCAGACACGCTCAGCACACGGCGCATATTCGCATCAGGGTGGATCATGTGGCCGTTCGTCTTATCCTTCAGGTTGTGCGTATCGATGTAGGTGCGCACCGCCTTCGTCACCTCGGCGGGCGTCATCTGGGTGCCCTTCGGCTTGCCCAGCAGCGCCGCCAGCTCATCACGCAGCGGCACGGGCGTCGTGAAGATAGTCGGGCGCTTCGGGACATTCTCACCGTCCTCCGCCTTGCGCTTGTTGCGGCGGCGCTTGCCAGCCTCCTTCAGCTCACGCGCAACATGCTTCTGCAGGCGCTGGAGAGCACGCAGCTGCTCCGTGGCAGCCTCGCGCAGCTCCGTCGTGCGGCGCACCAGGGCATCAATCTCCTCAGCAACACTGACCTGGGGGACAGCCTCGGCCACAGCCGCCACGGGCTGCGCCTCAGGAGCAGACACAACGGGTGCAACCACAGGGGCAGCCACAACAGGGGCAGCCACCGTTACAGCAGCCGCTACAGGGGTCTTCTTGGACACCTTCGCAGGCGCAGGCGCAGGGGCGGCAACGGGCTTAGACACCTCAGCAACTACAGGAGCAGAAACACCATCCTTCTTAGCAACACGCTTCGTCGTCGTCTTAGCGGGGGTAGCAGAGCTCATCGTATTATTACCGGTGTTATTCGTAGACATTACTTGAACGCAGTATTCTAATTCTAATATGTAGCTAGGAGGGAATCAATTTTTATCAGCAGGTTTCTCAAGTTGGAATGCTAAAAACTATCGGAAGTCCTGTGCCTTTAGTATAAAGTGCCGCGTTTAATTTTTT
Organism: bacterium; assembly: GCA_009918675.1. Taxonomy (GTDB): domain Bacteria; phylum Bdellovibrionota_B; class Oligoflexia; order Silvanigrellales; family Silvanigrellaceae; genus RFOM01. The sequence continues at coordinate 1,435 of RGDM01000129.1, read as the reverse complement.
TTTCATTGAAATTTGTCGTAAAGCTATTAGAATAAAAAATTAGAGAATAACTGAATAGAGATATTCTTGAACTTTATAGAAAATAGTGCTGAAATCTACAGAAATGGCGTTGATAATAGAGGACTTCTAGCTAGGCCCAATTGTGCTTCCTATTCAGTCCAGGATAAAGTCAAGGCTAAAGTCCTGATAAAAGTTCTGGAAAATGAAATTGAAACTTGCCCCAGAAGGAGGCGGACCGAAAATTTGAATCGCCTCGGCGGCCTAAGGCTAGATTAGATTTGAGACTTATAACCAGGAAGTTCAAAGGCCTAAATTCTAGAATGTCCTCTGTAACTCTGCCCTCCACGTTCGATGTCAACAAGATTACGGTGACGATTCCCAAGGTCAATGAGAAGACTGGTGCGAAGGCGTCCTATCTGAATTATGGTGGTGAGAAGCTGGCCATGCAGACGGCGGCCGAGATGGTTCTGCCCTTTGGCCTGAGCGTGTATGACAAGAATGGCACGGCCGAGTATAGTGTTGAGCTCAGCTTCCGCGGCATGGATAATCGTGAGGCGATTCGTCAGTATCACGATGTTCTGACCCAGCTTGATAACAAGATGATTGAGCTGGGTGTGAAGAATAGCAAGCTTTGGTTCAAGAGCGAGCTGAATGAGACGGTTATTCGCGCATTCTACACGCCGACTCTGAAGGTCAGCAAGGACAAGGAGGGCAATCTGCTGCCTTATCCGCCGACGACGAAGGCGAAGCTGCGCAAGATTAACGGGGACTTCGAGGTGAAGCTCTACGATGAGAATGCCACGCCTTATCGCGGCGTCCCTATTGAGGATTTGCTGGTGAAGGGTGCGACGGTGACTGCACTGCTGGAGTGCACTGGAGTGTGGTTTGCGGGTAGCAAGTATGGTCTGACTTGGAAGGCGAAACAGATGATTATCCACCATCTGCCGCAGAAGATGAAGGACTTCGCATTCGTCGGCTTTGCGTCGAAGCCTGGCGCACGCACGGCGGCAACTGCCGTTGAGGACAAGGTAGAGGATGATGAAGTCTTTGAGGGTGGTGGCGCGGCGGCTGCTAGTGCGCCGAGCGTAGTTGCGGCAATGATGCCGAGTGTCACGAAGAAGACTGTGCTGCCTCCTCCTGCTGCTGCTGATGTGGATGGTGATGATGAGGAGGATGTTCCTGCTCCCAAGGTTTCCGCAGCAGTTGCTGCAACCGTGGACGAGGAGGCCCAGGATATGGAGCCTGTTCACGTGCCCGTTCGCAAGCCCGTTATCAAGAAGAAGGTTCTTCCTGTGAAGAAGTAAAGGGAGACTGACTGAATAAGAATTTGTATAAAAAATAAACAAAAAATTTTTTTAAACAGTTTAGACCAACGAACATTAAAAACTGGCACTTGCGACCCGCTTTGCCAGTTTTTAATGTTCGTTGGTCTAAA
>RGDM01000128.1 GCA_009918675.1 bacterium | reverse complement strand
GTATAACCAGTTCTTTGCAAGTAACAACAACTTACGAGCCTCAGTCGAGCGGTTGGCATCGAGCGAAACGTCCTGGAGCATGGACCGTTGGACTGGGATCAGGCTTAGGTATTGGACAGGGTTTTATGCCTCTTGTCAGATTTGAGCTCGGTGCATCGTATGTTACCTCTTCACTTTTATTTTCGATTGAGTCCGGATCTCGAAAAACATCTGACTTCGATGTTGCAAATGTTGCAACTGCACTTGAGATTCAACAATTTCTGGGAAATTCATTCTACCTCTCGCTTGGGTTTGTGACGGAGAATTTGGTGGGTTCTTTTACTCCCATTAAGTCATACGATGGAATACTCAAACAGACAGACGAGTACTCTGGGCGTTATTCATCCTCGGTGAAAGGCATAGAGATTGGATTTGGAAATCGATGGCAATGGGGAGGTTTTAGTCTAGCAACCGAGTGGGTGGGATATCGAGGCGCCATGACAAGGAACGACGATATTAAGTTAGTAAGTATTACTCCAGAAGCTATTCCAGATGCCACGATAGCTTTGAATAAAAACTATATTACAGACAAGACCCCGGCAAATTTGCGCATCTTAATGACACGTTTCCTCTACTCATTTTGAATTTATTTTTATCGATTGAAGGGGTCAATCTAATGAAAATGCCAACAATTGCTTTGTTTTTTTTGTGTCTGCTGTCATGCTCAAAGAGTTCGGAAAAGTTCGATTCGGCAAGTTCAATCGATGGAACATGGTCGCGTGCTTGTGAGGCTGTTGATCCGACGACATCATCGATAACAAAAATGAAGTTCCAAAAAGGCGAAGTAACCATGTTGACGTCTTTTTTTGGAGACAGTTATTGCTCCAATGAATTTTTGAACTTCGAATTGAAGACCATTGGTTCAGCTGCTGTGGGTGGAAAGATTGCAAATGGAACAGCAAACGAGCTCAATTTTGCAAATCTAAAAACCAGTTTAACGATAAAAAACGATCTCTTTGTGGCAGGAGCCAATTCAGAAAAGCTTTTCGGTCGCAGTGGTTGGTCAAAAAATGTTGACGTTGACATTACCGGTAAAGATTCTGATGGCGATGTTGATCTTTCTTTTGCAAAGAAAATTTATGACATTGTTGCTGCATCAAATAATATCCTTTGCTTTGGTTTAGATGTTGATGACCAAACAGCGACATCGGTTGCCAAACGTCCAACGACACTTGATACCGATTGTTTCTTCCGAGGAGAGTTTATGGCGTCGACACAGCCGGCAAGAAACACCCTAAGGGCGCTTGAAGGGACGTGGCAGAACGAGTGTGATGAGGATGATAGTTCATCAATTTCTCAGATAGTGACAATCTCGGGTACGGGATATGAATCGAAAGTAACGTCTTACAGTGATGGGAACTGCACTCCTGACAAAGAAAGTTTTGTGACTCGACTCACTGCTACAATTGATGTTGGCGCAAACACAATCAGGCCAAGCGGAGCGACTGAGCTTGATATCGTCCAAACAAAAACCTTTTTGATGCCCAAGAGTGCGAGTGTTGTTTCTGCTTTTAACTCGGCGAACTCGTATGGTTTCTCGAATTGGGCGTTAAATGTAGAAAAAGACATTTCAGGTAAGAATCCAGACGGAACGCCAGACTCAACGACAAATATTTATGATATCTTTAAGATTATCGGTAATTCGCTATGTTTTGGGGTTGCTGTCGGACAGGATGACGGCTCTACTGCAAATAAAAGATTCACTTTTCTTGAAAATGATTGCTTAGAAGAAAAGTAAGATCTGTGAACGCGAAACGGTTTTCGGAATTCTCCAGTTCCTCTTGACGAAGAGTTTTTGAGCCCGCTGGAATCACTCAAAAAATTATTTAGGTTTGGCAAAAAGTTGCTCACGAGAGTGAAGCAAGCTCCCAGCCGTGAGCTTGCTTAAGGTGCTGAGTATTGCATCGTGGTATGCTGAAATAAGCATTTGAATGACTAAAACGCGTAGGAGATGGATGTAAAGAGGAGGCGAAGAGCTGCTCCTTCCCCGACATTCTTTCTAAGAATTTGTTTATTTAGAGCCACATTTGCTTCATCTGTAAGTTTTTTTGTCTGAATTTCTATGGTTCCATCGGCAGATGATGTCGTGACCAAATCTACCACTTCAACTGAATCCTCTCTGGATGTAATTGCATTGCACCCGAGCCATTCAACTGCAACAGCAAATCCTCCCCATTGCCATTTATTGCCGAAGCCAATGTGCAAGAACGTGAGATCAGATGAGCCGCTTGATAAAAAGGCGTCTTTGATTTCGCCAGCGACAATCTTCTTTCCTGTAAAGATGGAAGTTCGCACTTCTCCACCCCAACCAAAACTCAAATATGCTGAATTACCAATATATGATCTGAATTCAATGTATCTGCTGCCCTTGATTGCCAGTTCATCTTTGTTAGCAACTCCAAATTCTACTCCAAAGAGATAATCGATAGATGTGTGCGTTGTGCCTAATTCAAGCCTATAGGTGGGTGTTGCCCTTCCGAGCCAGTTCATACCTG
>RGDM01000127.1 GCA_009918675.1 bacterium | reverse complement strand
GCATCGCAAATTGGCGACTGCAAAGACTTCTCGCTTCTCATGACTTTAATGCTCCGACACCTTGGCTACAAAGCAGATTTAGCCGCAGTTAAGCGCGGAGGACGCCATAATTTCAAAATTGATATACCCAGCGCGCACCATTTCGACCACATGATCGTTCGCGCAGAAGATCACGCGGGAAAGGTTTATTGGCTTGATCCAACTAACGCAGTCGCGAATTCGGGAGGAAAATGGACAGATATCGCTGGCCGCCAGACGTTTGTCTTGAATCCGAAGTTTGCCGAGCTGGAAGTGCTCCCTTCAATACATCCATCAGAATTTGTTTATGAAGTTGAATTTATATACGAGGAAATTAGCGAAAAGCAACAACGAACAAAGATCAACGGATATTTCTCTGAAAATATGGCTGCACGATTTCTTCCAGATATTAAGGATAAAACACAAAGAGAAATTAAAGAGTATTTTGAGAGCATTCTCTCCGTTGGCAGACATGTGCTCAAGCGATTCGTTTCTGTGCCGAATGTCTCGGGAAATGTCACCCGTGCTTTGACGTTTTCAAGTGACTTCACAGTTCAAGATAAGTTACCTTGGACTTCGGCCGGATATGGAGTTGAGATTCCTTCAGTGCTCACAGCGATAGAAAGTATAGAATCAGAAAGAATGGTCATGGGTATCGATATCTCCTTCCCGCATACCGAAGTTACCCGCGTTCTGATGCGTGCTAGTTCGTTTGTGGGCAACCCTCCGCCGAACTGCAAAATTGAATCTCCCTGGATAAAGGCCTCTAGAACACACACCGTTGATAAGGAATTCTTCACAACTGAAACTCGGGTTGAACAATTCGCTCAGTACATATCCAACAAAGAAATCAAATCCGAATCATTTAAAAGTCTTCAAGACGCGATTCGCGATTGTTTGGGTTCACGGATGATGATTATAAAGAGGGAGTGATATGCAAAATCAGGCTATATTTTTCCGTCAGGCAAAACCATCCTAGATGAATAATGAAGCTCAAACTCAGCTCTAACATGTCGCTCGTGCCGCTCAAGCAGTTGCCGCTCGACAAACGCTTAGCGATGCTGCCTGAATTTTCTACAGAAGGTCATATTGGATGCTAAGAGAACAATATGTTTGGAGGAGCTTATTGTCTTTGGGTCACGCGCTCGAGGAGATGAGATGCCTCTGTCAGATTGGGATTTGTGTTTCAAATTCCCGCAGGAAATGCAGAACAGCTGGCACAAATTTTCAATCGATCTACCGGAGAAATCTGAGACACTTTGGGGAATCGATGCCGGATCCTGGGATGAAGTATCAGAGACCCTCAAATCTAATATTCGAAAAGATGGTTTAATAGCTTGGAAGAAGAATCCTTGAAACCACTTAAAATTCGAGAGCAAACAAAATATGCCCAGCAAAATGAGCGCTAAGAGATCCAACCTGCTGTGGTTGATCCTCTTTGCACCTCGCCGCGCACGCACGCCTTGCGCTGGTTTGTTTTTTTGCCTTGGCGATATTTTTTGCCTGGAGCGGGGTTGAGCCGCTGCTTGTTCACAGCGCTCCAATGATCCTTGGACTCGTCAGCGGATTCGTTCTGCAGAAGCAAACACAAATCAAACCCTCTGCTCGCCAAAACGAATACCAAGGAAAGTCACGTCGTCTGTAAGCTTGCTCCCCTGCCAAAGGGTTCGAATTGTACTTTCTATCTCCAGCATCTGCTCGGCAAGCGGCATATGCTTGGTCAGAATGCTTTTCAGCTTTCTGAAATTTACGACATCTCCTGTCACACTCTCATTCTCTACGAGTCCGTCGGTGTAGAGAAACAGCGTGTCACCATGCTTCAATTCGAAATGATGAATTCCATATTTATGCATTCCAGAACCAAGCAGAGAGCCACCTCCCGGGATCTTTTCACACACCGATTTTTGCTCCGAGACTTTGGCAAGAATCGGCCAAGGATGACCTGCATTGAGAGAGCACGCATTTCCAGTTTTCAGATCAATACTCAGAAAACACATGGTCATCATGCGTCCTGTGCGCCCTGCCGTATTCAACAAAATATGATCAAGAGCTTCGGCTGCCATTTGTAAGTGCTCTGCTAAGGGCGCGCGATGCTCCAGCTGTTTAGAGCGCATTTCAGCAGAATAAACAGCTCCGCAAACAACCCCAGTGAGAACAGCTGAGGTGATTCCGTGTCCGGTGATATCGCCAATGTAAAAGGTGACAAGGTTCTGCTCGGGATGATGAATGTAGCCATACCAATCGCCGCCCGCGATCTCTGCGGGCTGAAAATATGCGGAAATTTGCAGACCGGGCAATTCATACGATGCAGGTAGGAGTTGTTCTTGCACCACCTTCGCAGCCTGCAACTCTCCTTCCAGCTTTGATTTTTCAATCAGAGCCAACTGAGCCGCTTCTCTCTCCTTCTGAAGCACAACAATTCTGTACCCGAGCGCCGTGGCCATCAGGATAACCTCCCACACCGAGGAGATCATCAGCGCATAAAGGATAGAATTTGTGACCGGCCAAAGTCCTTGAGTGGCACCAATGAAA
>RGDM01000126.1 GCA_009918675.1 bacterium | reverse complement strand
TAATTTTTAGGTGGTAATAAATCTAAATTTTTATTATTAGTTACTAAATTTTTAAAATTTAATAAATAATAATAATAATTATCTGGATAATTTTTAGATTCACTTATATTTATAGAATAATTAAAACATGAATGTGTAAAATTTTCAGATTTATTATATTGATCTGGGTATTTATAATACATATATTGTATTATATTGATAATTGAATATAATGAAACATAATAATGTAAATTTATATTTTTTATAATTTCATTTTCTTCTAAATAATAATTTGTTAAAAAATACATTAAATTATATGTATATGTAGATATTGGTAAATATTTGTTTATTGTGTGGATATAAATTAAATTAATACCTAATAAATCGCCATATAAATCAAAAATTTTAAACGTAAAATCTTGTTTATCAAATGTAAAATTACCATCAACATGTTTAGGGCGTAAATCTATAATATTTTCCATTTTTTTATATTTAATATTAGAATATATAGATTTTAATTTATTTAAAAATTCATCAATACTATTATTTGAATCAATATTATTGGTATTTATAAAACATAAATCTGTATTTTGATATAAATCAAAAATTATATTATTTCCATTTATATTATAATTTTTGTGTATAGTTATGTTATTATAATGAGATTTAATATAATTTTTATCTTCATTAGTTAATGGTAATATAGAATATAATTTAGAATAAATTCTATCAAACTCTGAATATAATAAATGATAAGCAAGAACTCCATGAAAAATAAAATTTGTTTGAATAGAATAAGAAATATTACTATTAATATGATATTTATTTATAAATTTTGATTTTATATCTGATAGATGTTTAAAAATATGTTCTTTATTTTCATTATCTAAAATTTTAATATTTTCAATGTTTGATAAATTATAATTAATAGAAAATGATGAGGTTGGCAAATTAATAAGATCATTAATTGGAGATACTATATAATAATTATTTAATAAATCTAATCTTTGTACATCCTTAGTAAATCTATTTAAAATATTATATGATGGGCCAGTTATTTTAAATAATAAACTCAATGATAAATATTGGTTTATTTTTTGAAATGATGGATCTATAAATTTAAATTCTTTATATTCTAAATAAGGAATCTTATTATAAATATAATCTGGGATATATGTAGAATCAAATAGTGTAAATGCTAATAATTGAACTCTTACAGTTGTATGATGTACGGCAGGCACAATACTTATATCTTTATATTCTAAATTACATAAAATTTCACCAATATTATTAGCATGTTCTACATTATTAGGAGAAATAATATCAAAATCTGGCACTTGATATAGATCATTATATAAATTATCATTTTTAACTTTTAGAGCATAGTCAATTGCAGTTCCCCCAACTATTAATAAATTATTATTAATAATATATTCTTTAATAACATCTAAAGCTTTTTGAATTTGTAGTTTCATAGAATTATGATTATATAATATATATTCATCAGTCACCTCACTATTATCTAATTCTATCAAAACCATAGTATATTATTATTATTTTATAATAATCTATTATATTATTCTGGTATATTTTAATTGTATATTTTATTTTAATTTAAAGTTAATTCTTATATTTAAATAAAAATTGAATTCAGATATTATATATTAATAAACAATGGATAGTTTTGAATTATGCAATGATGAGGAATTTAATAATTTATTTGATATCTTACAAAATAATATTATAAATGAAACTGAATCTAAAAATGAATACAAAAATTGTGAAGATTGTAATATTCAAATGCAGCCAAATATTAATAATACATTAACATGTCCAAATTGTGGTTTTATTAAAACTGTTATTATAGAAAATTTAGAATATGAACCAAGTATGAGTGGATATAATACAAATGAAAATTATCATATTCCAATTAAATACGTAGGTAAAAATTCATTTCAATATCAAAAATTTTTAAGAAATAATACATCTGAATATAGTATAATTCAAGAGACAACATTAAAAAAAATATTAGATAAATTAAATTATCAATCTAATGATTTTGTTATTCCAAAAAATATTATTACAAATGTATTAAATCAATATAAAAAAATAAGAAATACTTCTAAAATTCATCGTGGTGAAATTTTAAAAGGTATTTTAGGATCACTAATATATTATGAATGTTTAAAAGAAGGAATTATTAGAAAACCAAAAGAATTAGCAAAATGGTATTCCATTTCTGAAAATGATTTAAGTAAAGGTGATAAAATATTAAGAGAATTAGAAGAGGAAGGAATTATTGATTTACCTATTAATAAAGATTTTGATATTGAGTATATTAATTCTTATCTTAAAAGAATTGATTTAGATTTAAAATATGAAACTTTCTTATTAGAATTATTAAATAAAATTAATGACTTAAAAATTGGAAATCCGAATGCAAGATTATCTACTAAAATTGCATCATTAATATTTTTATTAGGAATATCTAAAGCTTATCCAATTACTTCAGAAGATATTTCTAAAGAATTTGATATTTCTATTTCAACATTTAAAAATTTTTATATGGAAATATTTAGAAATAAAGAAAAATTACAACTT
>RGDM01000125.1 GCA_009918675.1 bacterium | reverse complement strand
AACTCCCTCATCGGGCAGTTAGGTCTTGGTAGTAAGTCCGCTTTCGCCTATGGTGATAACTTTGTCATCAATAGCTATCTCAACGGCATCAAGACAACCTACAACGCTTACATTGATCCCTCGCAGATCGGACAAATCGCTAAACTCGCGTCTGCTTCAACCAACGAAGCAAACGGAGTTGAAATTGTGATTCCAGTAAAACCTGCCGACTGCGAAACTTTCGTCAATACTGCTCGCAACTTGTTCCAGCACTTCAAGGTCAAACCTATCGTGCGCGGCGTTGCTGACTTCAAGTATGATTCGCGTGAACCTCTTTACAGCGGAGCAGATTGGCGCATACTCAAAGCAGAACGGAACGGATACAATCGTGAGAATGTTGCCATCATGGGTAACATCGCTTACAAGATTAGCTCGTCGGCTCTCAAGCTGGATGAGAATAACGAGAGTGAGGCGACGATTGAGCGTCTGATGAATAACTGCGACATCGAACTGGATGTTCCGATTGGTGAGTGCGACATCGCTGCCTCGCGTGAGGGCTTGCAATATACGGATCGCACGATTGCTAATCTCAAGCAGCGCATCCTTGTCATCCGTGACTACCTCGTTTCCGACATTACCAAGCAACTCAAAGGCGCACAGAGTTTGTGGGCTTTCAAAAAGATGCTTGGTGAAATGCACAACTTCCATAGTCCCTACTATGTTGTGTGCAACGCTATGCGCGGCAAAAATGGTTACGATTACAAAGGTAAGACCATCAAGGACTTTACCATCGACTTCAGTAACTCGCGTGGTTTCAAACTCTATACTCCGCGCAAAGGTTACAGCGGTGGAACCTACATGGTCAAAGGCGGCAAGGTCGAAGAACTCAAGCATCTTGTTTCTATCGACAACGATATGATCGTCGTAGAAAATACGAAGGGCATCAAGTCGCAGATCGTCAACCACATCTTCTCCTTCTTGCAAAAAGACGGCAAGGTGATTGTGTTTGAGCCGATAAATGCTACGGATCGTAAGAAGCAGATGGATGCTGTTGGACTGACTGATGCTGACATTGTTGACATGGCAACTTTACCCAAGGTTCTCTTGCCTCGCGCAACTCGTCGTTCCAACAACGGCAACAATCTCATGGTCAATCGCAGCAAGCACACCAGCAAAGTGTTTTCGATTGATCCCAATGCTAAAAACCTCTCGTCCTATCACAAGGTCAAGAGTGACTACTGGCAGGAAGAAGATGTTGACTTCTCCAAGCTCGACCCGAAAAAGTATTGCTACATTGAGATTGAGCGTTTCTACGGCAAGATTGATGGTTGCGATCTCGCGCCGAGTGGCATCATCTCTTGCAGCACAAAGCTCAAGCAGTTGGCAGATGCTACCAAAGCAAAGGGTATCGTAATCCCGACTATCCTTGGTGTCAAAAATGGTTCGACGCTCAACAAAGCGAAGGCGAGCAAACTCATGGACTTCAAAACCTTCTTCACCAATGCGCTGAACGAGGTTGAAGCTCAATCGAACTGCGGAGAAATTTCTTACGCTGAAGAAATCTACTCCAAGTTTGCTGGCAAAAATCATTGCTTGCGCGGTGAACTCCGCAAACTCATCAACACGACCAATGCGCCGAACACGCATCGTCTTGTTGAGGAAGTTGCCGCTCTACAAGCTCAACATTCGGATGCTACGATCAAGGCTTGCATCGACAGCATTTGCAGTTATATCCACATCAAGACTACTGCGGTTCGCACAAAGCGTAGCAGTAAGCTCGACGCTATGGAAGTCAAAGCCGACAAACTTGCTCATGCCATGCGCCTGTTGCAAGCGGTTGACCAGTATAACTTGCAGACCTATCGTGACAACCACAAGCAGCATCGTGAGGCTTGCGTGGATTACATTGTGACCCGTGACCACTTGCTTGCGGGAGTATAATTGTTAGTGGTGGTGTGGTGGTGCGGGGCGTGGCGAGTGCTGCGCCCCGCATTTTTTTGCATTAAAATTAGGCTTTGTTCTAAAGCCTTATAAATCAGCAACTTACGGCGGCGCGGCGGGCGGCGCGGCGTAAGTCCCTCATAATCAACCACTTACATACATTAATTATAAAAATGGTTGTAATATATCAAATGACTAGTCTACTTCTCTATGGATTATTCTTGATATTTGTCTATATAGTGGTATACTATTTAGTGAAGATGTCCTCATAATGTAATGGTTAGCATATCACCCTTTCACGGTGAGAGTAGGGGTTCAAATCCCCTTGAGGATGCTTACGGAATGGTAGCTCAATTGGTTAGAGCACTGCCCTGTCACGGCAGGGGTTGCGGGTTCGAGTCCCGTCCGTTCCGCCATAACAGAGGTGTAGCTCAACTGGTTAGAGCACCGCTTTGATAAGGCGGGGGTTGTAGGTTCAAGTCCTACCATCTCTATATTTGGCAAGGGTCTATTTCGTAAATCTCGGTTTCACAAATAAGGGTAGATGGCAGAGTGGTCTATTGCATCGGTCTTGAAAACCGAAGGGCTGAAAGGCTCCGTGGGTTCGAATCCTACTCTACCCGCCATTTCTTATTAAATAATAAATTTCGTTTTATTATTCTTAAGTTAACTATTGTCACTTTTCTCTATTTCCATTACTTGAATTTACCGAGCCCAGAGG
>RGDM01000124.1 GCA_009918675.1 bacterium | reverse complement strand
TATCGCCCTCATCGGCTGCGCAGCAATCGCTATCGCACTCATGGTCAAGTGATCGCGCCCTGTCCCAAGACGTGGCGCGGCATCAAGCCCCAGAGCTTCCCCACAAAAAGTTCTGGGGCTTGATTTTTATCTCTGCGATCAGCTCGGGTAGCCCATGTACTGCTCAAGCCAGTCAGAGGTTACAGTGAAGTCATAGCTTGAGGCAGAGGCGATGCTTGCCCGCCTCACCACCCTCAGGGTGCGCACGGAGTCGGACACAATCACTTTATGAAGCTGATAGGTCTGCCCTGGGGCTATGCCGGGGCGCTTGCGCATGGGAACTTGAACTCCGGTAGAAAAATCTCTGAACGCCGCCACAAGTCTCTTTGAAGAATCTGTGTGCTTAAAGATGAAAGCCACAAGCTTCCATACGGCCCGATCCTTGAAGACTGGATCGTTCAATATGGCAGAAAGCACATTCACGTCGCCGGCGCTCATCTGAGCCATGGGAGGCGCGCTAGATGCCTGGCTCGATGACACAAGGACGCCAGTTGGCGCGATCAACGGCTTCAAGACTGAAGCGTTTGGAGCATAAATGCCAAGTGGAACCTGACCGTTGGTGTAGTCGATGTTGTACTGCACCACAGCTCCAGTTTGTCTATCGCGGAACAGATAGTTGGTGCTTCCAGCGCCTGCCCCAACTATCGAGGTTCCAGCGATTGTGTTTCCCTCTATGGTAGAGTTAAGCGACTCTAGCGTGACGACCGAATTGAAGACCTTGTCTCCAGTTGCCGCAATGACTGCACCGGTTTGCGCATCTATCGTGTTGTTCTTGAAAATAATATTGAATGAGTTCGGGCTTGGGTCTCTCCCTATGTAGACCAGGTTTCTAGGAACGTTGGGGACAATAAACTGAATATTAGTCAGGGTGATGGTGAGTGGCTGACCAATCGTTCCAGTGACAACCTTGTTGACCGTCACATCGTTTCCGCTGATGAGAGTAACCGTTGCGGTTCCGACCCATCCAGTAGCGGAGGTCATCGTCGAGCCCACGATGACACCACGCATGTCCGAGAATGTAAGAACGCTAGTGCTTGCTCCAACGCTCTTGAGAATCACACTTTCGGTATAGCTGCTGAACCCCGGAACGTCTGCCGGCTCAGCGCCATCAAACGTCTTCCCGTCAATTAGGCAATTCTGAATCGTTCCGTTTGAAAAGTATGCGTTAACCTTCGTGGTTATTGCGCTGTCCCCGGCCGCAGTGATCCGGCAATTATCGATCAGGAAGTTGTCGGCCCCAGGAGACGCCGTCGATCCAAAGCTGATGGCCCCGGCTTCGTAAGAGAGCACGCTGTTGTTGAACCCGACTGCGGTAAGGTCTCTGATAACCATCCCGTTTGAGTTCCCTGCGAGAACAATTGTTGCCGGATACTGTGAGTCGATATTGTTTGTTTGAGTGACCGAGATGTTGCTTCTCAAAAGCCTAAAGGACAGCGTTGTTCCCGACGGACCCGATTGAGTGGTCGGGGAACTAAGGGTCAGAACCCGAGTAGTTGAGTTGAATGCAGAAACGGTCGCGTTGATTCCAAGCCCATCAACTTTTTGACCTACGGCTGGGTTAGGCGTTCCGGTTGTTAGAGTTACCGTCGTTGCTCCAGATCCATAGGCAGCGCTTGTTGTGCGAGTAAAGTTTCCAGTGGTTGGCGTTGCTTGGCTTAGCGTGATTTGTGAACCACTGGGAATAGCAGCAATTCTAGTTCCAGCGGTGATGCCGGTCCCGGAGACCGGCTTGCCAACCACAGCGCTGGCCGAGGAGGCGACGGTGATCGTGGTGTCTCCCGCGAACCACGTCCCGGTTAGAACGTCGTTTGTGGCCTTGCCTTGTATGATAGTGAGATCTCTGGATACCCCCTTGAGAGTCACGGTCTTTCCCAAGAACTCAATATTCTCACTAAATGTGCCGGCGCCTATATCAATGATGTCGCCATTGGACGACGCGTAAATCGCTGCCATGACTTGCGTGTACATTCCACTTCCATTTTTACGCACCGTTAGCGTAGCCATGACTGAGCCCCCTTACGCACTTGATCACAGTTAGAACAAGAAACAACCCCGAGGCGCACCGCGCAAATTGCTTCTCAAGCTTGACCCATTGTATTCTTACGAAATGAAAATAGGTACAGGAATCATCTGTAAAAATGAAGAGCTAGACCTGCCGATCTGTTTGCGATCGATTGCGAGCGTGGCCGACCTCATTTGGATTGTCGACACCGGCTCAACAGATGGAACCAAAGAAGTCGTCAAGCAATTTGCGTCTGAGTTCGGGTTTAAGTTCTACGATTCCGGGGCCCCCGGCGCCGACGAGAGGTTTATTTACTTCCAGACATACACCGACGCCTCGGAGCTTGAAGATGGACAATGGAAGCTCTGGAGCTTCTCCAAGGCAAGAAACCAGTTCGTAGAGGCTATAGACCAATACGCCGACTGGTGTCTTTGGATGGACAGTGACGACACCCTGCTTGAACCAAATCTGTTGAGAAGCATTACCGGCCTCCCATTTGATGCCTTTGGCCTCAAGATTGTGCCCAGCGTCAATGAGACGGTTGGATTCGTTCATCACAGGCTCTGGAAAACCAAGAGGGGCGTCAGGTTTGAAGGCGCCTGCCACGAATACCCGGCTTGGCCAACTGGA
>RGDM01000123.1 GCA_009918675.1 bacterium | reverse complement strand
TTATTAGAACTAAATATAATTAACAGGGAATGTCACGGCACATCACAGAACCGGATGAACTGGAGGAGTTAATGGGAGGATTACATGTTCGGTCTCCACGAGAGAGGGAGATGGAACGAGCGAGAGAAGAAAGAGAAGAACGTGCTAGAGAACAAGAAAGACAGCGGAATCGGAACGTTGAGCAAATGCTGAACGGGCTGTTGCCGGGTATTCATGGACTTGGACTTGGTCATGGTCCTGAACCTGCTCCTGAACCGGTTCCAGCTCCTCCGTCGCATCCAAATTCACTCACAGATGTGTTTGGTCATATGGGTCTCGGACAAGCAGAGGAATCAAGGAGACCGAGGACAAGGGCGGGGCCAGGACTAACAGTCACGCGCAAACGGTATTTGAATGCCATTAAAAAAGAAAAACAACGGTGGAAGATTGAACAAAGCCGAACGCGCGCTCGCAGACGATTTAAAGAAAATCGTGAACCCCCCGTTTGGTGGCACGGAATGGACAAACAGTATCCGATACAACGATTCGCAGTCCCCAAAGAAGATGTGCGCGTTTTGGATGAACTTGTAGGCGAATCTCAACCTCATCCTCATGCTCCTCATCCTCCTGCTCATCCTGCTCATCCTCATCCTCAAAGACCTCCACCGCCACAGTCAAAGCCACAGCAACATGTTGGAGGAGCTGAAGAGCAAATGGTGCGCGATTTCCAATCGCGACCGCTCGGCGATGTGTTAGTTAAATGGTTACATCTCGCATATTCAAACAAACCGCGACGAATTCCTCCGAATGTTTTACTTCCATCGTTATTCAATGCGTTCCTTAAACGTCATGGATCAAATCTGTCACCAAACATGATTCAGCAACTAACAGTTGCGTTTAATGAAATCGTCAAAGAATATACCGAACTTGATGCGTATGCGGCATATTTTTCAAAACTAACGAAACGAAAAATGGACGAGTTGCGCAGACTTCAGGAGGAAGCAACCCGGTTTACTGGAAAACTGCCAGAAAAACGAACGAGGAAAAAGCCCCGGTCTCGGTCCAGGTCTGGATGAACGAGGGAACGAGGGCGGTGTGTTTGTGTTTTACACGTGCTGGATTTTGTTTGCTGCTGCCAGTTCAGCCTTGCGAGCCATTGCTAAATCCGGTGCTCCCGCAGTGTCAAACATGCTACTGGAAACAGCTGCCGCATCCAGCACCTCTTCACCCGAGGGAAGAATAGACGGTGCCGCCGACTCTGTTGCGGTCTTCTCCTGGAACTCCTTGATGCGAGCCTCACGTTCCTCCGTCTGTCGTGCCTTGGCTTCGGCGGCCGCCTTTGCGGCCGCCGCCATCTTCTGACGCTTATCCTCCTCAAAAAATTCGTCGCGCTTGTCAGCGTTCTCCTTGTACGCCTTCATCAGCTCGTTGAGCTTCTTGCCCTGAGGGTCATCGTCGTTATACTCCTGCTCCGGAACATCATCCGGCTCAGGGTCCCATGGGAGCCACTGTCCCACTTCCGCAACATACACATTGAAATACGGGTCTTTCTTGTTCAGAGCCTTGGCACGTGCGTTCGCCTGCTCCCGATTCGAGTAGACACCCCGCACCTTGAGACCGTGCATCGTTGTCTGGAAATTCTTCTGCTTATGAAACTCATCCTCCAGCCTCTGGCGATTTACGAGCATATACTTCTCGTAACTCTCCACAATAGAACTCTCCTTGAAATCCGCGATATTTGCCTTTACAAACGCCTCCATGTCCGCAGCGGATCTCTTCGCCACGTTCCCCCGAAGTTCCGTTAGTTCCTCGGATAACTTACGGGTGAGTGCCGCAACTGCCGCGGGCGTGGACACATCGGCGTCAGTACTCGCATTCCGAAGACGGAGTTCAATATCCGACAACGTGTTCTGAATTCCCCGAAACTGGTCCATTACAAATCCTTCCGTGGCACGAATCTTGTAATCCATGTTGTAGAATTCCATGAACTTGCTGAAAAAGAACAGGTCCTTGTTGCGCAAGAGTCCGCGATTGGGCGTTAGAAAACTCAAACAAACGAATTCCTGACCCCGGATGAGGTCATCGGCTTCCAGAAACACTCTGGGCTTGTCATTGTCGTTTGAAGAAGAACTCATTGACTTGGTTGCTTGGTGCGGAGGGTGTCTGTTGTATACTCAATGATTGATGGTATCTCTTTAACCCGGCGCCAAAAACATTTTCGCAACCCCAAATATAAGATGGACGGTTTCACAATTACCGAATTGATTACGCGTGCCGTAAAATACTTCCTTGAGGGTCTCGCAGTTGCTCTTGCTACGTTTATCATCCCCCAGAAGAAACTGAATGTTGAGGAGATTCTCGCAGTTGCGATTGTGGCTGCGGTAACGTTTGCGCTCCTTGACCTCCTGGCACCGAGCATTGGACTGACAGCACGACAGGGTGCGGGCTTCGGTCTGGGTGCCAACCTTGTCGGCTTCCCCCGCCTGTAACCGGTCACTTAACACCTATCACCTATCACCTAACACCAGTGTACGACAACCGATTCTGTTAGTTCCAGCCCGTTATTGAAAAATCCCGTCACATTTGTGACGGGAAACAATATTCTGTTCTGTAAGTGTATTTAAACTCTCGGAATCTCTTTACGTTAGTTTAAAGACATAAGAAACAGTTGTATACAGCAAACACACAAACCCGCAAACCCGCAAACCCGCAAACCC
>RGDM01000122.1 GCA_009918675.1 bacterium | reverse complement strand
TCATCTTTTTTGTTTTCTTTTTTCTTTTTTTTCTTCCTTCCTTTTTCTTTACCCTTATCTTATTTCTCTTACTCTCTCTTCCTCTCCTCTCTTCCACTACTCTTTCTTTTTTTTTCTCCCTCTTGTTCTCTTTTTCTTTGTTTTGCAACAAAAGAATTTAATTTATTCGTAAGAAGAAAAACAGAATTTAATCCTTCTCCATCTCATCTCCAGCACGCCTTCCCGTCTTCAGCGTGCCTTCTCCTCTTCAGCGCGCGGACGGCAGTTCATGCGCAAGACAACTTCGTGCTCGCTGACCGAGACCAAGCGAACTGCAGCCACAATCCGCTCCCCATCCACCTCACCCATCACAAGATCCTCGACAGTGCCCCGGCCATAGGCCGTCAGATTGCACCGAGGCCCACACACATCTTTAAGAACGTGTGGTTCCATGAGCTCGAACAGATGATCGTCGCAGCCGTCCTCCTTCTGGATCAACGTGATGTTCATCAAGCTGGAATTTGTGCCGTTGGCCCACATGCGCTTGAAGCGTTCCAGCAGTTCCTGCGTCTCGCGCCAGCGCTCGTCATACGCTGCTTCACTCAACTTCTCAACAAACACATCATCCTTCAGCAAGGTCGTGTTCATAGCAGATCTGCAAGGAAATGAAAGCACAAGCAAGAGCAAGCAATCAGAAAGAAAATGCAGCAAAAGAATCGTTGGGTGCTTTTTTCTTCTTTACGTCCGGGCATTTGTCCGTCTGTCCGTCTGTCCGGATTCGGAGAGGTTTGTCAGCAATCTTGAAGTCCGTTTGTCAGCAAAACAAATGAAGGGTGCACCCGCACACTACTAATTTCACTTTCGCTTGGGTCAGACTCATTTTCACTCCTCTCTTTCTCTTTGCACGCACCCAGCATGTCTGCACCCAGCATGTCTGCCACAACACCCCCCAAGTTCACACCCCCCAGGTTCAACCCACTCATGCGCCCCGGCCGCTGGACGCCGACGCAGTTCAAGCGCAACAGAGCGCTGCGGTGCTGCCAAGCTCTGGTGGACGGGTCGACGCCGGCGACGAACCGTTTTGCACTGGTGTCCTGTCAAGATCTGGTGAACCAGAGCACTGCACAAGAGGCAGAGATTCGCCGTCTTTCTGCGGCCAACAGATTTCTCCGGACGGGGTTAGCGGAGGTCAAGACAGGGATCAAGGCTGCACGCGAGGCTGCACGCGATGCTGTGGCCAAGGGAGGGATCCAGGCCGCGCGTCTGATCGAAATTCATCTGGACAAGATGGAGCAGGATGTGGAGTTTGCGCAAAAGTATTCTACGGAAGAAGATGAGGACGAGGAAGTTACTGGGGGAAATGAGGGGGAAGGTGCGGAGGAAGAGGACGATGAGGACGATGAGGACGATGGGAACGAGGAAGTTGCTGAGGAAAGTGAGGAGGAAGAAGGGGAAGAGGACTATATGGACGGAGTGCCCAGAATGACGTGGGACCTGGCCGAAGGGACGTGGACGTTGGCGTGAGCAGCGGGAGATTGTATTATGTTGTTATTATGTTTCATAATACAATCAATACAAGAGATTGTTTGTGGATTCTTTCTTTGCTCTCTTTGGCTTGTTAAAAAATAAAATCCTGGCTTGAAACAAAGTCACCGGGCGCATCCTTGTGCTGTCTTGCGGTGCGAATTGCTGCTCGCGCATGTTCATCGCCCCGTAGCGCTAGCTCTGCAAGCTGCGCTGCCTCACGTTCATCGATGCCAAGCAAATGTTGAACTCGCAAAGCACGCCTGACGCCCTGAAGCGAGTCCGCGTGCAAGTATTGGTGTGTGTGTTTAAATATGTTCATCAAGCGCAGGCGGCGTGCTGGAACAAGATCTGGAGCATCTGAATAAGTGAACTGATGGCCACAAACGCAGAAAAACGAATCACACCCTGCGCTGCGTTGAAGAAGCATGCAGCAGCACGGACACACTTTGACGCGCGCCTGCGCCAGCTCGCAGAGTTCCTGCAAGCTGTATGACTTGACTAACTCAGTCATTCTTTCGCGATGTGTCGTTTTCTTCAGAGAACGATACGCAGATAGGATCTCTGGCATAGTGTCACCCAGCAAGTAGTTGATGTCACAATCATAAAGTTTTGTTTTGCAGTCTGGTGCTGGACAGCGCAAATCATTAACACGCATGTCAATAATCTTTGCAGAAACGTACGCTTCCATGCAGGTTTCACAAACAATGTGTGTGCAGCTATGAGAGGGTCGGATAAAGTCACCATTTTCCGTTTTTATTTGAGGCGGAGTCCAGCGGCCAACAGCAGGCTCGAGACAAATCAAGCAAGTCATTTTTACGCACCACTCTTGTATTTTTTATTGACTCGGCGTATAACTCGGGCTGTTACAAACCGCTTGGTGCACAAACAAGATCGTGTGCGTATGTAACTGGGGACTTGACGCAGATGCAGCTCCACAGCAAAAAAAAACAAAATACAATTCAGGTTTTGAGTTAGGGTTGTTAAATGCAATTCAAAGTTAGTTTAGGGTTGACAATTAGGGTTAGGGTTGGCAAGTGAAGTTAGGGTTGAAAAGTATGGATAGGGTTACTTAGGGTTACTTAGGGTTGCTTAGGGTTGCTTAGGGTTACTTAGGGTTACTTAGGGTTACTTAGGGTTACTTAGGGTTACTTAGGGTTACTTAGGGTTACTTAGGGTTACTTAGGGTTACTTAGGG
>RGDM01000121.1 GCA_009918675.1 bacterium | reverse complement strand
CGCACCGCGACTTTGCTCACCATCAGAGATATTCTTTCCCGATGAGACTCAGCGATTTCGAAATTGATGCCATCAGAAAAACCGTCTCGCAAACCTTCGGGCCTGCAGTTTCCGTTTGGCTTTTTGGCAGTCGCGTCGATGACAGTAAACGTGGCGGTGACCTTGATCTTTTGATTATTGCTGAATCCGATCAAATACGCATCGATGTTCTCAAGAAGGAAACTGATTTTCTTGTCGCTCTCAAACAGATGATCGGGGAGCAGAAAATCGATCTCATAGCGGCAACTCCGGAGAGTTTAGCATCTGACCCATTCCTGCTCTCATTATCGACTCGCATCCCTCTCATGGGAACTCATGCGATAAAAATCACTCCCGAACTTATTGAAACTTCGCATCTGTTTTTAAAAACGCACAACATCAACCGCAATGCCGCGCCGCTAAACGACTACCTTATTTATTCCGATGGACGAGTCGTTGCACTCGTTGAGATCGCCAAGACAACCGGTGCAAGCACGGCTGTGATAACGCAAAGTCCAGAACAAGCGGATGACTTCAAATCGCTGGTTTTAGCTGTGTTGAGGAAAACTCCATCGCCTCGATAAGCAGGCATCGTAACGTAAAATTTGCGTCACTGTGTGTCCGATCCCCCGGAGGGGAGGTTTAACAACAAACATAAGAGCCAACAGTTCGCGACGAGGACAAACAGACATGAGTTTTCAGCCAATTCAAAAAAGAGTGGCTACCAAACGCTGAGCAATTTATTTCGAACCTTAGTCCGATGGAAAAATTAACACATGCCCCAAGAATCGCACATTTCATGGATACAAAAAGTATTCAGGAATTGAATCCTGAGCATCAGCGAGAATCACTTATTCTAGCATTCGAAAAATTCATGAACTTAGTCTATTATATCGAAGAAAAAGACATCTTAGCGCCGGGAAGAAAGAAATCGAAACTCCAGGAATTTCTCAATCACCTTGTTAAGAAAAAGAATGATAGAGCTATCCCTTTAGGTTATTTCGCGCCACTACTCTCAAAAGTCCGGGCCTTCGACAACTCATATCGAACCGGCGAAGTTCACAAACGGTCAGGAACAATTCGTAGACTCATCCGAATGCAAATACCGACCAATGACCTCCAAAATCAACTCGAATTATTGAACATCTGCCTGTCTGTTTGGCGACCTCTTATCGATCTCCTCTCGCACAACCATGTCAACTATGTCTCTGGAATTGAAAACGCAGAAGATTTTCTTAGCGCTTTTATAGAAGGTGGCGAAAAATTTGCGGACTATATCAAACAAATCAGTCTGCAAGAGTAAAGATTTTTAATCAGTTTTCTATATAACTCTATTACCTCCGCGAAACGAAGCGGCAACACGGTCCTTTGAGTCAATTTTGAGAATATCAGAACTTGCTGAGCGATTTCATTGAACCATTATTCACTGGCCTTGTATTTTTCAGCCATGTCGAAGATTAATCAAGCGAAAAATAAGAAACCAAAGCTTCAGTAACCGGAAAACTGCTAAAACCTCGGCGCCGTCACCTGTCTAAAAACCAAACTCAAAAACAGGTCTAGTGTCTCGAAACAGTTCCGACTACAAGCTCCGTCACTCGGCCCCGAACTTGAGTGATACACAGCAGATGATACAATCCCAGCATTTATTCGAGCAGGAGATATCATGATGAGAAGCGCTGCTGAACTGCTTGAAGAATTGAATTCGTTGGACGAATCCAGCCGAATTGAAGCAAAGCGCTCGGAAGATATTGGCAAATCCCAATTAGAAACTGTCATCGCATTTGCGAATGAACCTGGCTTGGGCGGAGGTTATCGCTTGCTTGGCGTAGATTGGAACATCGATGACAAAGGGGACGCAGTATACAGGGCCACCGGTCTTTCTGATCCTGATAAAATTCAGAGGGATCTTGCAAGTCAATGCGCAACTGCATTGAACGTGGCGCTGCGTCGATGAAGACATTTGGGTTTTACGAGGTGAAAGCCAGCCGCTGCATGGCCCAGACTCCACGATAATGACTGATGCTCAAATGGATGACTTCGACACTGCAGCTATAGAAACTTATCGACGGGAGCGGATGCGTATCAATCCACAGGCGGAAGAGCTTTCCCTAGATGATGAGCACTTGCTTGAAGCTTTGGGAGCCGTTCGCAGAGCGAATTCAAAACCTCATCCAACTCTCGCAGGAATCGTACTTTTTGGAAAATCGATCGCGTTGCGAAGACTTTTGCCTATGTTGCGCTTCGACTACATTCGAGTTCCCGGAAACGAATGGGTTGAAGATCCTGATACCCGATTTCAATCCGTTGACATTCGCAAACCACTGCTGCTTGCATTGCCATCAGCGGAAGCCGCAATTATCGATGAACTTCCGAAAGGGTTCCACCTAAAAGAAGGAGACTTGCAGAGTGTTCAGGAACCAGTGTTGCCTCGCAAAGTGATCCGAGAGGCTCTTGCCAACGCAGTCATGCATAGAAACTATAATGTTCAAAGTCCAACACAGATCATCCGCTACGGAAACCGAATCGAAATCAGAAATGCCGGATATTCGCTCAAAGAGCCATCTTTTTTGGGTATGCCTGGGTCATTCATGCGCAATCCCGTGATTGGAGCGGTATTGCATGACCTCCATCTGGCAGAAGCCAAGGGAACAGGTGTCCGAGCAATGCGGCGTCTAGCAACCAATGCGGGTTTACCGGCGCCAGAATTTTATTCCGACCGACAGGCAAACGAGTTCAAACTCAT
>RGDM01000013.1 GCA_009918675.1 bacterium | reverse complement strand
CGTCCCATCGACCCTAGCAAAGAAGTGAGGCGCGGGAAAGGCAAGAATTCTTGGCAGACAAGGCTGGTCTGCTTGCTGCACCTGGCCTTGCGTGTCGGGCTTTGCCTCAGTATGCCAGAGAGGATCGGATTTTCTCTGGAGTCTCGCATGGCTGTCTATAAAATTCTGCACTACCCGCACGTTCTTCTTCGCAAGCAATCGACTCCGGTTGAAAAATTTACCGCGAGTTTGAAGCAATTTGTTGACGGCATGATTGAGACAATGAATGCCTTCGAGGGAATCGGACTCGCCGCCCCGCAGGTGGGTGTTCTCAAGCGGGTTATTATTGTTGATGTGCGCCCATATTTTGAGAACGATTCGCTCAAAGATTGGCATGGATCTTATAAATTCACATGTGATGGCAAGCAGCTTGATTTGCCCTCTCCGCTCGTTTTAGTGAACCCTGAGATTGTCGGCAAAGAACAGGAAATCATCTTTCCCTATGATGGGTGTCTTTCTTTTCCTGGGGTGGATCGCGGCAATACCACGCGTTGGAAAAACATCGTTCTCGAAGCCAAGACAGCTGATGAAAAGTCGATCCGAATTGAATGCAATGGCATCTTAAGTATTTGCCTTCAGCATGAATTGGATCACCTGGAAGGCGTGCTGTTTATTGATCGCGTCCAAGGTCAGGTCAGTGAAAATGAAGTGCTGGCTGATATTGAAGATCATGAGGCCGATACCGGGACACGTCGGCGGATGAAAAAGTTGAAATTGGTTGATGCTCGCGCTGAAAAATTTGACTTTGTTTGAGGTCAATAGAGCGCTGGGTGAGTGTGTAGGTGTTCGGCGTAATCCGCGAGTTGCTGTTTGACCTCTTCGGGGAGTTCAGAAAAGCTCGGCATTTGACTGCCAGGAAGGCCGTCGTTGAGCGTTTTGAGCACAGCCTGTGCCGAGAGGCCGTTCTTGAGTCCTGCTGGTGATGGCTCAAGGAAATTGGGTGGACGTTTGTTGAGCGTTTGGCTGGTCGGGCCATTTCCGCGTCCTTCAGGGCCATGGCAACCTGCACAATACTGCTGAAAATGGTATCGACCTTTGACCTGATTATCGGTGAGTTGGAATTTAGCTTGCTCAGTCGGATCCATTGCCCAGGGGGCGGGACTGCGGTGAAAGAGGAGTCCCATCGGGCTTGAATCAAAAAATGCAGGCAAAATTAAAAATCCAACAGTCAGCGCGATAAAAAGTCCGCCCAAAGAAAGCGCAATGGCTTTCATGGGCAGTGGTTTTGCTTCGTCGTTGTGGTTTTCGCTCATGTGAGGCCTCATCGCTTTGAATATTAGAGTGCTCGACCATCCTTTGGAGCGCAAGGACCTGAAGCCGTTCAGCTGGCCTGGGGTCTATATTTTCTTGCCGTTGAAGCGAGCTGTGGTTGAACGAGAACTCGCAACCGCCTCCAACCCTCTCGACTTCCTGCTCGCACTTGATCAGGTTTTGTACATTGGCAAAGCCAAGCAGCTCAATCAGCGCTTGCAGACTTATAGGCGTCCAGGTGGAACATCTGCAGGCGAATGGTACAAAGCAACCAAGCTTGCCGAAATGGCGCAATGCGTGTTGATTGTACCAACTCCAACTCATTTTGAAGCGTGCCTTCTTGAGCTCTTCCTGATTCGTCTTATCGTTCCTGAATTTAATGATAGCAGCACCAGTGCAGGCAAAATTCACTTCGTCCAGCAAAATAAAAACACCCGCCAAATCAGTGTGAGTTCTCGCAAGCGGCCAGAGATGAAAACCTTGGGATTCGTGCGCCTGCGATCCGAAATGCGACTTGCTGTCGATGCTCTGCAAGAAGCGCTTCAATTTTATGAACCTGAGACATCAGAAGTTCAGCTTAAGCCACTTTATTCTCGCTTTGGTCGAACCATTGGGCCGAACCGACTCGTTCTTGATGTGTCGGCAAAAAATGCGGATACCGTTGCTGCAATCGTAAAAGGAAGGCGCACTGGACTCCC
Source organism: bacterium (assembly GCA_009918675.1). Classification (GTDB taxonomy): domain Bacteria; phylum Bdellovibrionota_B; class Oligoflexia; order Silvanigrellales; family Silvanigrellaceae; genus RFOM01. Next base: position 76,006 of record RGDM01000013.1, on the reverse strand, counting down.
GGATGCCCTTTGGCGGGCAATGAAAAAAGCGGCCGCGAGTGAACAGTTTCATCAGGCGGCACATTTGCGCGATATGTTTCTTGCAATTAGGCAAATGCAGGCTCAGCTTGTGCGATCGCGAAAAATTTTGCGCCGCTTTAGGAACAATCGATTCGTTATTGCTGGAAACTCGCAGCTGCCTCCGCGCCAATACACGATTCACAGATTTGCCATTTGTGATTTTGCCTACAGTGAATGCATCGAGCAAAACGAAGTTTCAAAATCCTTTTTCACTCTCATGAAGTCGGCCGTTGACTCGTTTTACGAAGACCTGTCTGAGCAATCCGAGCTTGAAAAGCTGCGAGTGAATTTTGAATTTCTTCGATTGATGCTATGGTGGCTCGTCAAGCAGCCCGAGGCTTGCTCATCTCGTTAAGGCGAGTGTGATGCAGTGCATCGGGCGCATAAAAAGCTGCAAACAAATTCACTTGAGGAACGCAATATGAATTCAATTCAGAAGAAGGGACCGGTCGTTTGTAATCCTGGCAATCGAGTCTTGGCTTCGGTGTCGGTCTTGGCTGCGACTTGTCTTTTCGCTCAGGTTGCAACCGCAGCAACCGCACAATTGAGTGGACAAGCGGCTTTGATTGGCGAGTTTATTTCAAACATGCCGCCCAAAGGTTCTGAATTAAAAGGTCTGCGCGTTCCACTAGGCCTGACTCTCGAAGGTCGGGCATCGAGCAACGTGAGCGTGTTTTTGGATCTACGCTTCAATGCAAACCAATATCCGAACGTGGCTTTTCCCCTTGGCAATATTGAGGCCATGACCAATCCTTCCGACACCGAAGTTAATCAGCCCTACACAACATTCGGCGGCCGCGGTGAAAAACGCGAAACACTGAAAGTGAACCAAGCCTTTGTTCAATATGACAGTGGCGAGGCAGGTCGCTTTTTGGCCGGACGCATTCCGCGTCATTGGGGCCTCGGAATTTGGCTTGACGATGAATGGAAACCCGAAGGAGGCACCCGTTCAACTTCAGATGCGGTTTCCTACAAAATTGATTTCCCATCGGCGCTTTCTGCAACCGTTTATTGGGAAAAAATTTCTGAAGGTCGGCTAAGTTCACGAAGCGATGATGCTGATGCGCTGACTGGCGAAATTCTCATTGCCGACGAACTGATTGACAGTGGATCTTCGGGGCTCAGCCGAAAGCTTGGATTAGCGTTTAGCAAGTACGACCACTCTGACTCGAATACTGAGCTTCGTACTCTCGATATATTCGGTGTTTTTTCTTATGGTCGCATGGGTTTTGATGCAGAATTGAACTGGCCAACAGGAAAAACACGTTCACTCGCGTATGCGTCTGCGGGTGGGGCAGGAGAGTTGGAGAAGTGTCCGGAGATCTCTAACCCAAGCAAACTTTATATCTCATGCGATTCGCAATTGATTGATGGTTTGAACGCTATTATGCGCGCGCGCATCCAGCTCAGCGGCGGCGTTGCATCAGCAGACAAGGTTGCGAAACTCTCACAAACAGACGCTGCGCGCTCGCGTCGTCCGACAAGCCAAGTGGCCGAATCACAAATTTTGTCTTTGGTGGCAGGCTTCAGCAAAGGCGATTCCGATGCATTTGATGGTGTTAAAAACCGCGATTCAAAAATCAACGCACTGCCAATGCATCCCAACGTACGCCCTGCATTCTTGATGTTCAATCCACTCTCTGCTGATGTTGCAGGTATGCCCGGAGCTATTGTTCGCAACGTGACTTTCGTGCGCGCAGATTACAGCTACGAATCACCTACCTTTGGCATGATCACCCCCGCTGTGGTTTTTGCTCGTCTCAATGCACTCAATTCCAAGTCGACTGCGTCAGACAACACAGTTGGAACGAACAGCAATGTCGGGTTTGAAGTGGATGTGAATTATTCTTACCGTACGATGGACGGAGTTCGCTTTTCACTTGACGGTGGTTTGTGGGTGCCGGGTGGTGCTTGGGAATCGGCCGGTGTGAAGCCAGAAACCGTGTTGGGCGTCCGCGCAACAGCGGCAACATTTTTCTAATAACTAAAGTCCACGGATAAAATTCGATGGGTCGACACGGCGTCCGGCCACTTCCACTTCGTAATGTAGGTGTGGACCCGTTGTTCGGCCAGTTGAACCAACCAGGCCAATCAGGTCGCCCTTCGAAACTCGAGTTCCCGATCTCACAAGTAGTTTTTGCGCATGCGCGTAGCGTGTCATCACACCAAAGCCATGCGCGATCTCAATAAAGTTTCCATAATCTTCTGATGTCCCAGCACGAATCACGGTTCCATTCGCAGCTGCACGAATAGGAGCGCCCATCGGTGCAGCGATATCAACTCCCTGATGCATTTTCGCTTCGCCAGTGAATGGACTTGAACGCACTCCATAGAACGACGTCACAAGGCCTTGCACAGGAGAAATTGTTGGCGTCTGAGCCAAACGGACGCGGTAACCCTGAAGTTCCTTCAGGAGTGTGCTCAAGCCCTGCAATTGAACCGAGCTTTTATCGCGGATATCTTTGAGCGCAGCAAACAAGTCGCGGAATTCAAGATTGTCGACATTGACGTTGCTGCCAATTGCTTGAGCGGGTAGGTCGAAGTTCTTGTTTGATTGAGGCCTGTCTTGTTCAGACGGCAGGGTTGGTTTTTTATCGAATTTAGGTGCGTAAAAAACCGCGTTTTCGGCAGCGCGGTTCGGTTCAATCCTGGGCTGAGCCTTTGCGCGCAGGCTCAAGCCTAAAACGTTTCCCTTTTTTTTTTGGCCACGTGGATCGAGGCTGGCGGCCTCCTCGCGGACTTGATCGGAAATGTGATCCACTTGGGCCAAATTGGTTTTCACTTCTTGAAGTTTAGCAACAAGCGCTGCTGCTTCAGAACGAATTGCGACGTTTTCAGCGCGAAGTTTTTCATATTCGGATTGCAGCGAGGCCATTTTCAAAAGGTTTGCAGACAAAGCACTGACGAGCCCAATCAAAGCACAAACAAAAGTCAGTCCAAGGTAAAGAAAAGCCTTGGGCACTCGAATTCTCCGCGATGTTGCACTTTCATTGGGGATATAAATGAAGGTGACGCACGACAGGCGCGACCACCAAGACCCATGACTGTTGACCAGCTTGGGAGGCTTGGATGTGTACTGCGATTTGCTATGAACCGCTTTGCCTGACACTGAGAAACTCCTTCTACCCACCTTTTATCTAGGTTCGGAACCTGATCTCTGCGGCTTGAATCGTTTATTGCCGCATCACGTCAAAGGGCCAACACGAGCGCGCGTGATGAGTGTCAGGAGTCCAAAGCAACAAGAACTAGGGTGATATTGTCTTCACCCCCACGCTCTTTTGCGAGCTCAACCATGTGGTCGCAAACCCAGTGAAGGTCGTCTTCCATCATCAAATCAGCCATTTCACGCTCGGTGACCTTGTTGGATAGTCCGTCGCTGCAGAGAAGAAACCGATCGCCCCGGAAGGGTTCAAAGCTAAAAACGTCAACCTCTTCTTCCTCTTGATAGCCAACGCAGCGCGTAATGACGCTCTTCAATTGGCCCGCCATGGGTGAATCGGGTTGCAGCACGCCGGCTTTGACTTTTTCCTGAAATAAGCTGTGATCATTGGTTAATTGATAAAGCAATCCGGCCCGTAAGAGATAACAACGGCTATCGCCAACATGCGCCACGAGAGCTTTAGAGCTTCCAGAGCGGGCATCTTCAAGATGATTTTGCACGGGTAGCCAGAGTAGGGTTGATGTTGTTCCCATGCCCCGCAAATGCGGCATCTCCAGTGATTTTGCATAAATATCCACACACGCGGAATTCACGGCTTGGCGGAAAATGGTTTCACGAGTGGCAACGTCAGTCGAGAAAATGTCTCTGAACCGCGATGATACTTCTGCTTGCAGCGCTTCAACAGCAAGGGCGCTGGCGACTTCTCCCCCCGCACGGCCTCCCATACCATCGGCTACCATAAATAGGCCGAGTTTCGTTTCTGCAACAAAGGAATCCTGATTATTTTCGCGAACCATCCCAACATCGGTTCTTGCCGTATGTCTTAGATGAATTCCGTTCCAATTATTCAGAGGGCGTTTTGCTCCCCCGACTTCAAGGCTGCCGAGCACCATTCCGTGATCTCCCTGAGGCTTTCCTCTTCGGAGAGTGTCCATTGAGTGCTTCAAATCAGAGCAGGTACAACCTGACAGTCCGTCAATTTTGACAGCCTGCATTCCCTTCCTGCGTAGTTTTGTCGGGGAGGAGACGAAACAGCGACTGGAAAATGGCGAATGAGATAAGAAGAAGTGGCCTGGTCGGCAGGACTCGAACCTGCGACCATCGGATTAGAAATCCGATGCTCTATCCAGCTGAGCTACGACCAGACCTTTCTGGCTTATCACACCGCCATCACGTTGCAAGGGATGAGGTCAGAGCGAGATGAGTGGCGCACGGATCGTCGATCTAATCAAACGCTCGAATTTAGTAGGGCAAGCTGACATGGCGAAGGCTATGGAGTTTTCCCAACGCGACGGCATCCCTCTGACTCTTTTTCTGTTGCGCAACAAAATAGTGGCCGAAGACCAGTTGATGCGGGCTCTGTCTGAAGGGTTGGGTGGTTTAGAGGTCGTCACCCCAGACAAAATGGACATTGACTCGTCGATTTTGGCGAGTGTGCCGCGCGAAATGGTGATCCAGCACCGGATTCTGCCTATCAATAAAATTACCAACAACTTGATTCTTGCTGTTGGGGATCCAACGAATCTTGGTCTTTTTGATGCACTTTCTGCGAAGCTGGGTGTCAAAATAAGGCTCAAGCTTGCCAGTGAACTCTCAATTCAAAATGCGATCAACAGGTTCTATGGCTCGGGTGAAGAGGCTGCAAAAGTTGCCACCCAGCAAAAAGCAGTTCAGCAAAAAGCAGCTGCTGCGCTTGCCAATTTGCAGGGTGTGCAAACGAATGACTCGGGCGAAAGCTACGTCATCAATTACATTGAACGGTTAATGGTTGTTGCTGCTCAGCGCCGCGCGAGCGATATCCATGTCGAGCCTTTTGAAACCAGCATGCGTATTCGCCTGCGTGTTGATGGTTCGCTTCTCGAATATAAACCGCAACCGCGCTTTGAATTTCGCGATGCACTTCTCTCACGCGTAAAGCTGATATCAGGACTAGATATTTTTGAGAAACGACTTCCCCAGGATGGCAATACCAAGCTCGATATTCCCGGGCTTGGAAAAATGGATTTTCGAGTCAGTAGTTTGCCGTCGGTGTGGGGAGAAAAGATTGTTTTGCGGTTGCTCGACAAAAGTAACCTTCAGCTCGACATGACTCAGTTGGGTTTCGATAACGAACAGCTCGAGCAGTTTAAAGATTCTATTTTGAAGCCATTTGGAATGGTGATCGTCACTGGTCCAACCGGCTCGGGAAAAACGACCACGCTTTATTCCGCGCTCAGCGAACTTAACCGAATTACAGATAACGTCGTGACTGCCGAGGATCCGGTTGAATTTACGATTCCGGGAATCTGCCAGGTGAACGTTCGACCCGACATCGATTTCACGTTTTCAAAAGCCCTGAAAGCCTTTTTGCGGCAAGATCCGGATGTCATCATGGTCGGAGAAATTCGCGACTTAGAGACAGGCGAAATCGCCATGAAGGCTGCTCTCACAGGGCATATCGTCTTATCAACGCTGCATACAAATAATGCGTCAGAAAGTATCGAGCGCATGCGTAATATGGGCATCGATAGATTTACCATTGTCTCTGCATTGAACTGCGTTGTTGCGCAGCGTCTGGTGAGAAAAATCTGCAACGAATGTCGGGCAGAAGATTCGGTTGCGCCGGAGAAACAAATCGCCCTCGGTTTGCCCGAAAAGTATGTTGGAAAATTCAAGATCTACAAGGGCTTGGGATGTGATAATTGCAATAACACGGGATACCGCGGGCGTGCGGCAATCTACGAGGTCTTGACGGTTTCGGAACCAGTGAAGCGGGCGGTTGTCGACAACATGACTGCATTGGATTTGAAACGCATTGCAATGGCAAATGGCATGCAAACGCTGCGACAAAGTGCATGGAAAAAAGTTTACAAGGGAATCACCACAATCGATGAACTCATTGAAGCAAGCGGGTCAGATGACGATGCGAACGCATCTGCTGCGCGGCAAGAAAATTTAAGGAGTGCGTAAAGTGACACTGCGCATCACGTTGCAACAGCTTTTGAAAACGCAGGCTGAACAGAACGCCTCAGACTTGCATATTAGCGTGGGAACTCCGCCGCAATTGCGAATTCATGGCGAGTTGTGTCCAGTGAAAGTAGAGCCTTTAACTGCCGCGGACACAGAGCAGTTGTGCTATTCGATTTTAACAGAAGATCAGCGTCGCTTGTTTGAGGAAAATAAAGAAGTCGACTTATCTTTCAGCGTCAAAGGAGTTGCTCGTTTTCGAGCGAATATCTTCCGGCAAAAATCTGCTGTGGGCGGAGTGTTTCGCTTAATTCCGCACCAAATTAGAACTTTTGAGGAACTCAATCTTCCGCAGGTTGTAAGCCATCTGTGTGAACTCTCGCGTGGACTCGTGCTTGTTACGGGTGCAACAGGAAGTGGTAAATCAACTACGCTGGCCGCAATGATAGACAAAATCAATCGCGAATTTCCTGGGCACATTCTGACTCTGGAAGATCCGATTGAATTCTCTCACGATCACAAGCGTTGCATTATTAACCAGCGGGAAGTTGGCTCCGATACCGCTTCTATTACAAGAGCGCTTAAAAGTTCGTTGCGACAAGATCCGGATGTCGTGCTCATTGGTGAGCTTCGCGACTATGAGACGATTTCAGCAGCACTCACTATTGCTGAGACCGGACATTTGGTTTTTGCAACACTTCATACGAACTCAGCGATTTCTACTATCAATCGTATTATTGATGTTTTTCCTGCCCATCAGCACAACCAAGTCAGAACTCAATTGGCTTCAAGTTTACAGGGTGTATTGAGTCAGCAATTGCTGCCCGGCTCAACCGGTGGTCGGGCACTTGCCTTGGAAATCTTACTTCCTAACTCTGCGATTCGGAGTCAGATTCGCGAAGATAAAGTGCATATGATCTATCAAAGCATGCAGATGGGTTCTGAAAAAAGTGGTATGCAAACTTTAAATCAATCTCTGGTTTTACTTGTTCAAAAGCGCGCTATTTCGGTGGATACCGCCATGTCCGCCTCTTATGATCCAGAGGAATTGCGCGGCCTTCTCCAACGCTCTGGACTTGGAAAGGTGGGTTGAAAGACCATGTCTGCCATTGAGGTGATACATGCCTGTCTTTGAATACGATGGTCGCGACAAGGCCGGTCGAAGACAAAGTGGTCGCTTTGATGTGCGCAGCGTTTCTGAAGCGCGTCAGCTTGCTAAATTGATGGGAGTGGTTGATGCGAAAGTGCGACCTGCAGGACAGCCTGTTTCGTTAAATTTTGAACTTCCTCCCGCAATCCGGAAGCTGTTTGATCAGCGTGGTGTCAAAGACAATGACCTGGTGACATTTACGAAGCAGCTGTCGGTTATGATTGATGCGGGTGTTTCGGTTATCAAGGCACTTGAAATTCTTGAGAACCAAAGTACGAACCCTGTGATGCGGCGCTCGATTACAACCGTTCGGACAAAAGTCGAGCGTGGCTTTGAACTTGGCGATGCTATGCAGGAAGTACCAGCTGTTTTTAATGATCTCTATTGCTCACTCGTTCGCTCTGGTACAGCGTCAGGTCAGCTTGATGTTATATTGCGACGCCTGAGTACTTACATCGAAAAAAATGCAAAGCTCAAAAGGCAATTATTTGGAGCGCTTTTTTACCCCGCGATTGTATTAACGATAGCCTTTGGCCTGACAGCATTTATGCTCCTTGTTGTAGTGCCTACGTTGGCAACAACGTTTGTTGATGGCGGTAAAGAATTGCCGGGTCTCACTCTTGCGGTTATCGATGCCAGTAATTTCTTGCGCAATAACTTTTTCATGATTGTCGTAGGGCTTATTGGAGCTGGATTCTTCTTCAACCGCTGGATCAAAACACCCGCAGGACGCTATCAGTGGGATGCCTTCTTGTTACGGATTCCCTTGATTGGAACGCTGATTCAAAAAATCAGTATTGCCCGTTTTGCCAGTACCACCGCCACTTTGGTTGCATCAGGAGTTGGAATTACCGATGTTTTGCAAACAGCTTCAAGTGTGCTTGGCAACAAAATTCTTGAGCAAGGTATTATGCGAGTTCGAGATGGCGTGATTAAGGGACGCGGCATGGGCGTACCAATGGCAGAAGAAAAATTCTTCCCTCAAATGGTTTCGAGCATGGTGAGCATTGGCGAGGCCTCCGGACGACTTGATACAATGCTCCATAAAGTTTCGGAGTTTTACGAAGAAGAAGTTGACGTTGCAATGGCTGCTGTCTTGAAAGCGATTGAGCCAGCAATGTTTATTGTTATCGGCGGAATCGTTGGTGTCATTTTGATTGCGATGTACCTGCCTGTGTTTGACCTTGCTTCGGTCGGCGGGTGAGGGGTTCAGCATTGCGCGGATCATCTGGCCAGTAATGACGAGGATATCTTCGCGACAATTCTTTCTTCACATCAGGATATGTGTTCTTCCAAAAGCCGGCGAGATCTGTTGTGACCTGAACCGACTGTCCATTGGGCGCAAGTAAGTGAACAGTCACTGGCAAGCTTCCCTGCAGGAGTTTTGGTGTTTCCATGGTCCCGAAAAAATCTTGCATGCGCGATGACAGCCACGGGGGTTGTCCATCGACGTAATTGACTTCAACCTTGCGCCCTGAGTTGAGCGCAATTTTTACTGGCAGCTCTTTTTCAAGCAGCGATTTAAGATCCCAAGGAATAAATGTGTCAATATATTCTTGTAAATCTTGTTCAATAATTTCTGTGAAAGAGCGTTTGCCTTCGCAGATATGAACAAGAAAGAGCTCGAAATCATCGCCCGACAAATCGAACTGCGCGATTTCGGTGAAGCGCTGACGCAACAAGCGTGTGCGCTGCTGAAAGAACTCTAATGGCCGTTCATCGGGGAAGGGTTTGGGCCAATGGATTTTGAGTTGCTGAAAAAGAAGTTGTTCAACCGCCGACTGCTCGGCAGGGATCTGTTTTTCATCCAAAATCAAGCTGTCGACGAGCGTGCGTTCTATGCAGCGGACGCGTTCAGTGGACTCGTCCCAGGTCAAGATTTTTTCACTTCTCACCCGCTTCGCAAGAGCCTTTTTAATAAAAGTTGCACTGAGTCCTGAAGCAATAGTGACTTCTGTTGTGAAATGAATAGAGCCCTGCCTGCGGACCTGCTCGGCTTGCAGAGCGATTCCAAATGCTGAGTCTTGGACAGTGCTGCTATTTGCGAGTTGACCCAGCCCACCGCGTGCGAAAATGGTTTCTTTGAGTGCCTTGGTGGAGCCTTTTGTTTTGCGCAACGCGACAAGACGATCCGGAAATCCACTGATAATTTCGCGGGCGAATGGGCTGCAGTCGGATTCATGAGCGGTCACAAGCTCTAAGCGATTTTTCTTGATGTGATTGAGATGGCAGAGCGAATCGAAGCTCTTTTCAACGCGCTTGAGTTGGGCGACATCAATACTCTCACGTTCGTTGCGCGACAGAGAGTCGGGTGCGTGGAGAAAACGTTGGAAAAGCTGCGCCTGATAAACCAAATCACAATCTGTATGCAATGCCGCATCTTGTTGGGAACGTTTGCTGATAAAACCTTCGTTAAGTAAGCTCACAAGCAAGCACGCCTCAGGCAAATGGCCGGTTTGTTCTGCTTCGGCAACAATTCTCCCGAGCCTTGGATGAAGAGGCAATCGAACGAGCTTCTCAGCAAGTGGTGTGGGTTGGCCAGCGGAATCCAATGCACCGAGTTCTTGAAGGAGGGCAAGCGCTGCATGAATGCTTTCGTCGGGTGGTGTATCGAGCCAGGCATGATCTTCGAACGCCGGCGCATTGCTTGCAATAATTCTTTTGCCTGCGACAAGCATCTCAAGCATCGTTTGAGTTAAGTCCATGCGCTGAATCTCGGGCTTTTCCTGATTCGCGCGGCCGTGAAAATCGCTGCGTGTGTAGAGGCGGCGAGCAACTCCAGCTGCTGTGCGGCCAGCGCGACCAGCACGCTGTATTGCACTGGCTTGGCTGATGCTTTTGATGTCGAGAGTGGGAAGGCCATTCCAGTGCGCATAACTGGCCATCTTCGCAAGTCCTGAATCAACCACTCCGGTGACACCAGGAATCGTAACACTCGTCTCAGCCACGTTTGTTGAGAGAATCACTTTGCGGCGTGGGTGGGGTTGAAAGATTTTGCGTTGCTCTGCAACGGCAAGGTCTGCTCGCAGTTCAAAGATGTCGAATAGGTTTTTTAACTTCGACTGCGAGAGGGCTGCAGCCGAGCGTCGGATATCTGCTGCGCCGGTTAGAAACACCAAAACGTCGCCAGGGCAACGTGGATCTTGCAAAAGTGCCTCAACAGCAACAGCAACCCGCCATTCCAAAGGGCGCTCATCCGGTGCTGTGTCGTAGTCTATTTCAACCGGATAGGTGGGTACATCGGCCTTGAGTAAAGCAGCATCGGGAATTCTTTCAATCAGCCGCTCCGTATCAAGCGTGGCTGACATGAGAATAAGCTTGAGATCGGGCCGGACATTGCCTTGGAGCCAGCGCGCGAGAGCGAAGGCAACATCCGAATGCATATGCCGCTCGTGAAATTCATCGAGCACAACACAATCAATTCCATTAAGAGTAGGTTCTGCGAGAAGTGTGCGAAGGAAGAGTCCTTCGGTCATGAACATCACCCGCGTGTTCGGGCCTGCAACACGTTCAAAGCGAATTTGAAATCCAACTTCGTTGCCCACGCTTTGATTCAATTCTTCGGCCACGCGCTCTGCTGAGAGGCGCGCTGCTAACCGCCGAGGCTCGAGGACAAGAATTTTTCCAGTCAATGATTTGCGCAAAAACTGAGGAACTCGTGTTGTTTTTCCGCTTCCCGGTGGGGCCTGGAGGATCAAAGTGTTATGCCCTTTGAGGGCAGTCATAATGTCTTGTTCAAGTGAGTCGATTGGGAGATTAATCATTCATAGATTCCAGGAGACAGAGCTAAATTAAGCGGAAAAGATCTCAATTTGGGCGAACCATTCGTGTGAAAAGTGACTCTGCGTTTTTGCTGGTTTGTTCTGCAAGGTTTTCAAGAGACACGCCACGAACCTCGGCAATACAACGGGCAACTTCACTCACCCACGCTGGTTCGTTTTGTTTTCCGCGGTGCGGAACAGGTGCTAAGTAAGGACTGTCTGTTTCAACAAGAATGCGATCATTTGGAACCATGCGAGCAACGAAGCGCAATTCCTCTGAGTTTTTGAAAGTGACGATACCAGAAAACGAAAGATAGAATCCAAGGTCAAGAAAAGCTTGCCCCTCTGAAACATTTCCGGTGAAGCAATGTATGACACCTTGTCCACCGCGCTCAGCAAATGATTTTAGCCTCGAATAAACGTCTGCAAAAGTTTCCCTGACATGAACAACCACCGGAAGTTTGCAGCGCAAGGCGATTTCGAGAAATTCTTCGAAGCAGACAATTTGCTGCGGCATGTCAACAAACTTGTGAAAGCCATCGAGTCCTATTTCTCCAATCGCCACGACCTTGGGGTGTGTTTGCGCAATTTGTTCCATGCGTTGAGCAAGCTCAGCGGTGAATTGGTCGGCATCATGCGGCTGAATACCGACGGTGACAAAGAGTTCTGGGTGCTCATCAACTTGTTTAAGGCCTGTGTCCAGAGTTTGCTGATCGAAGGTGATATTGATGATGCGATCGACACCCACGGCGCGTGCACGGGCGATAAGGTCGCCCGCGTGCGCTGCCAGTTTTTCGGTGCAGAGGTGGCAATGGGTGTCGATGAGTTTCATGAAAATGCCTGAATGCCGGTTAGATTTTGTCCAACAATAAGAAGATGAATATCGTTGGTTCCTTCGTACGTATAAACCGACTCCAAGTTACATGCGTGCCGCATGCAGCGATATTCATCGCTGATTCCATTCGCGCCCAGGATATCGCGTGCCGTGCGTGCCGCCTCAAGCGCAAGAAGAACGTTGTTTTGTTTAGCCATGCTAATGTGACCTGGCTCGAGTGTGCCCGCAGATTTGAGCTGGGCTAAACGGTGTGCGAGCAAATTTCCAGTGGTAATTTGCGTCGCCATGATCGCCAGTTTTCTTTGAATCAGCTGGAAGCCTGCCAAGGGTTTGTCGAACATAATTCGGTTTTTTGAATATTCAATTGCCTCATTCAGAGAATCTTCGGCTGCTCCCAATGCTCCGAAGGCGATTCCGTAACGAGCTTGGTTCAGACACATCAACGCATTTTTGAGACCAACGGTGTCTGGCAGCATGTTCTCGGCAGGAATTCGGCAGTCGTGGAAAAACAGCGAACCCGTCACAGAAGCGCGTAAACTTAATTTTCCGTGAATGGCTCTTTGATCAAAGCCCTTGGTGCCTTTTTCAACAAGAAAACCCCTAATCCCCTGTTCTGTTTTTGCCCAAACAACGGCAACATCGGCCATCGACGCGTTTGTGATCCAGGTTTTAGAGCCATTCAAAATCCAGTCCGAGCCATCTCTCTTAGCATTCGTTCGCATACCCGCAGGGTTCGAACCAAAGTCGGGTTCGGTGAGACCAAAGCAACCAATCGCTTTGCCTTCGCGGAGCAACGGAAGCCATTTTTGTTTTTGCTCTTCGCTGCCAAACGCATGGATTGGATACATCACAAGCGCGCCTTGAACGCTTGCGAAACTGCGCAGGCCACTATCACCGCGCTCAAGTTCTTTCATAATTAATCCGTAACTAAGACTGTCAAGACCACTGCATCCATAGCCCTTCAGCTGAGCGCCCAAGAGTCCGAGCTCTCCTAGTTTGGCGATGATCTCTCTTGGGAAAGTTCCATTTTCATAAGCGTCGCGCAGGTGAGGGCGGAAGCTTTGATCGACAAATTGCCTGACCATCTCTGCAACCAGTTTTTGTTCGGGTTGTAGAGTCGATTCAAGATCGAGAAAGTCGTTGGGATTGATTGTCATGGTGTGTTCTCCAAAAAGGGTCTCAAAGCTCTCTTATTAGTTCTTCGGCAGAGAGGGCGTCAAACAATGGCCGATGGGATCGGCCCAACGGCCCGCTGAGGGTTGAAAGTAGGTGGATTGCCTGAGTAACAGTTCGGGATGACTTTGGGTTTTCCGTAATGCCTGCGGCCACCTGAACCCAAGCCGATTGCACGATATCTCTTGGGTATTCATGAAGTTCATGCGCTGCTGCGAGAGCTGATTTGTTTTTGATCATGAATTCATCCAGACCCAAATCAGCTTCATTCTTGCGCCATTTGCGCATTTTGTCTTCACTTCGGATGAGGGTTGTAAACAAGCCTTGCAAGGAAGATTTGAGATGACTTGTGTCGAGATCTGCCCCTTCGGATTCGAAACGATCGCGCGAAGCGTAAACGATAAAGTCGAACATTCGGCCGAGAAGAAGAGGGGTTCCGAGCATCATCGACTGAGCCACAAAGGTGGCACCGACGCGCTTCGCATTTGGGTTTCCAACAACAGACCTCACGTATGTGGAAGAACAATGGAGCAGTTCCGGTGGGCAAAGAACGGCCCAAGTCTGGATGCGTGAGTCAATGGTGCGGTTGGAAAAATAGAGATTGAATTCAGCTTCAAAGTCGGTTGTTGAGCGCAGCCCACGCACTAAATTTTTGATGCCATGGGAGCTTGCGTATTCAACCACCAACCCAGGTGTTGTTGCAATGACAACGTTTTCACCTAAATGGAAGGGAGTCTCGCAGGCCCACCAATTGGTACATGGGTCAATGGCCGAGGCGATGATTCTAGCCCGTGCCAGTGGGTCGATGGTTCCCTGCTTGCTTGGATTAACTGCGACCAGAACATGAACCTGACTGAAAATATCGAGGGCCGAATTAAGCACTGCTTCGTGGCCTATCGACCATGGATCAAACGAACCCGCGTAAATGGCTGAGGTCATGCGAGGTGAGTCCTTTACATCGAATAAATAAGGTAACGCTGCTGATTTTGCCAAGACTGCAAAAGATTCTGTCAGGTGACTGACCAGGAGTGCTTCTCAGCACATTGGTCCTCATCCTATCCTATATCTATATGCCCGAAACTAAGCAGATCGGCGAGGACCAGACCAATGGCCAGGATTCTGTTGCTGGACGACAGCCCAACGATGCATCGGGTCGTCAGGCTCACTTTTGCGGATGACCCGCGCATGGAGATCTCAGTTGCGCGAACGCCAGCTGAAGCAGATCAGACTCTTTCAGCTCAACAACCCGATCTCCTGATTGCCTATGTGCGATTCGCTGGAATGGTCGATACGCGTTTTTTTGAATCGCTGAAATTTGTCACGCCACGAATTCTTTTGCTGGCGGAAAGTGAAGAAAATCTTGATGCGTTTACGCGCGCGGGGTTTCATTCTGTCCTGCGTAAGCCTTTTCATAGCGACGAATTGCGCCATGCCGTGGAAGAGCTGCTTGCGCGTGAAGTGAATTTGCGGATGCCAGAACCTTCATTAAGTCCTCTGGCGCAAAGCGAAAGTCAAACGCAAAGTCGATATTTTATTGATTCCGACGATACCGTTGATTTCTCAACGCCAGCGGCGCCGCCGCGGCCGAGCCGTCTGGCTCGCGAGGCTGCGGTGGGTGAGTTTCAAAGTGCGCCCAAGGAGCCATCTTGGAACGAGCCACAGCTCACAATGGATCTTAGCTTTATACAGCAATCGTTTTCTGTTGCTGGGGCTGCTGGCAAAGCTGTTGCGCCGGGGAATACTCCTTCGCGCCCAGCGCAGATTGACATGTCTCCACCTCCCTCCAGTGCTGCTCCAAAAGCAGCGCGGCCATCACCAGTGCCACCGCCACCACCTCCACCATCGAGCCTTGCGCCTCAAGCAGCGCGGCCAACCCTGGACGCACCTCCTCCGTCCAGACCTGCGCGCGCCGCAGCAACTCCTGCAGCGAAGGCGGTTGAGCCGGCAGCCTGGAATGAAGAACCCATGACTCTGGAAGATGTTATGATTTCAGCGCGGGTGGCTCCGAACAACGGAGTTTCGCGTCAGGATATCGAAAAAATTGTTGAAGACGCGGTTGCTGTTGCCGTGAATCGCGCCGTGAGACAGGCATTAAACGAAACACTGCCTGACCTAAGACAGGCTCTTGTAAATGAAGTGAGTCAGCGCGCCGTTGAGCAGCTTAGTGCAGAACTGCAATCTATCAAAAAAACTTTGAGTGAGCAGATGGTCAGCGAAGTGCGAGATGTCAGCGCGCAATGGTTGCGCCGAGAGACCCCAAATCTTGCCAAGGACGTGATCCGCGAAGAAATCCGCAAAGTGATTGAAGGTCTTTAAAAAGCCGTTAGTCCAAGCTTCGGATTAGAGTTAGCACCAATTGCGCTGGAAGGTTGCCCTGCGCAAGCAAGCTAGTTCCAGCTTTGACAAGGATATTTGCCTTCGTGAGGTTGGAAATTTCGGTTGCATAATCAACATCGCGAATGCGGCTTTGCGAAGCAGACAAGTTCTCTCCAGCAACATCAAGCGCCTCTAACGCATGATTCATACGTGAGCTCACTGAGCCGAAAACTGCACGGAATCCGGAAATCTTGTCGAGTGCATCGACAAACGTTTCTGCAATACTTGCAGCTCCCGAGCCGAACACACTTTCAACATCATCGAGAGAAATTCCATCGCCAGAAATCAAACTCTTGAGCGACTGAATGCCAAGGCTTTCCGCTGTTGCAATGATATCTTTAAAACCACTCAGGCTCACGAGTCCTGGGTCTTCACTGTCATCTCCCGAAAGAGCTTGGCCAATTCTAAACTGCAGAGAGTCTCTTCTCTCGCCTTCGCCCGCAGGGTTCGCGAGTAAGCTCAGACCCTCGAATTGAGTCGAGCTTGCAATGCGATCAATTTCATCGCGTAATGTTTCATATTCTACAAAAATAAATTTGCGTTCTTTGTCTGATAACGTTGGACTCGCAGCTTGGGCTGCGAGTTCACGCATGCGATGGGTGATGTTTGTCACTTCATTGAGCGCCGAATCCGCTGTGTCGACAAGGCTCATGGCATCGTTGGCAGTTCGTTTCTGTGAGGCAATCTCTCGCAGTCTTTGCGACATTTTGTCCGATAGCGATCGGTCACTGGGCTGCGGGTTGCTTCTGGTAAACACGATGCCGCTCGAAAGTTTTTCCATACTTTCGTTGGCTTCATCGCTCGCGCGGCGAATATTATTTTCAATGGTTGTCGATCCGGTGATCCGCAACCCCATGGCAGCCTCCCTGCAACCGCAGGACAGCTGTTATCCTGTCATGCGGGTCTCAGAGGGGGTATCGACCAGGTTCATGATCTCTTGAGCACATTGATCTAATTGATCAGCAATTTCATTCGAGTATGAATTCTGGCTCGGTTTCTGAGCCTCCCAGATCTGGCTGCTGCTTGCCACCAGCAGGTTGAGGCTGTCGATCTCGGCCCGGGTTGTTGCCAATGCGGCTACGGTTTTCACCAACGCAGTGCTCGCATTTGTGAGTTCTCGATCGCTTGCATGCGCCGAATTTAAAAAACTCTCGCTTCGGCAAATTTCATCTGTGATGCTTGTATTAATGTCGCCAATGCACTGGACAAGTCCGCTCATCTGCGATTCGATGTTGGAGTATGAATCAACCACCGACTGCGCAGACTCCCGTAAAAGTCGAGCATTTTTTGAAATAATTCTTCCGCGGTTCAACGAAGACTGACACAAGTTCCGACCCGTACAAAGTTGATCTTCAATCCCAAGGAAAAGTCTTGAAAGTTGTCCAACGTGTTCGCGCAGAACGAAGAGTTTCTTTTCGGCGTCTTCTGCAGTTGTTGTTGAATTTCGAAGGTCTGAATAGCTGTCGCTTAAGGTTGAGACTGCCAGTTTTGTTTCGCTTTCAATAGATTCAATGCGCTCAAACATGTCTCTCGTTGCAGAGGAAGATCTTTCTGCAAGTTTGCGAATGTCATCGGCAACCACAGCAAAGCCTTTGCCCTGTTCACCGGCCCGTGCAGCCTCAATACTTGCGTTGAGCGCAAGAAGGTTGGTTTGCTCGGAAATGTCGTCGATAACGTCGACAATTGACACAACTCCGGCCACTCGTTCTTGGAGTTGTACAATTCGCTCACGGATCTGATTCATCGCTGAAAAGCTTTGCCCAACAGCACTGCGAAGCTGATTCATCGTTTCGCGAGTTTTGTGTGAATCGCTGTGGAGATTATTTTGCAGACTTTGCGCACGCGCGACAAAGGAAGTCCATGTCCCGAGCAGATCGTTTACGGTCCGCGACTCATCTTCGAGTTGTTGCGAATCTGCAAGAAGTCCGTCAGCAAGTCGTGCCCATTTGCGGCTGCGATTGGCTGTGCTGCGCAGTTGATTGAGCATGTTATCACAGCGCATTGAGGCATTTCGGGCCCGGCTTTGGGTGTTCAGAAGAGAAATCGTTTGCTCAGTCAGGGTGCTCAGTTTGTTCTGTTGAAGTTCTTCAACAACACCCACCGAATTCAAAGACTCTTCAACATTTGACCGCATTGAATCGGCGCCCTCAAGCACGCCACTCAGCGCGGTGCGGATGTCTTCCAACGACTGACGAACAACGTCAGCGCTTTGGCTCTTACTTTTGAGTTGCTGCTCTGTTTGAAGTCGAGCAAGTCGCTGAACTTGGATAGCAATCTCTCGCAAAATCAAATCAACTCCCAAAGGAAGTCCCGAACTTCCCGTGAGGTTGGCAATTTGCGAGCCATCCATTTGTTGATTTGCTTCCACAGCGGCCTCCCTGCGCAGCGTCATCTTCGCTGTTGTGATGATCGGCCGGAACCCGTCGCTCTATAGGGGGTGTGTCACTCGGGCGAACATTGGGCAATTTTTTTCAAGAGTGAACGAAGGGCTTGCGGAAGTGGTAAAGGACCCTGACTGTGCTCCAATCCAACTTGAATTGTGTTGTCATTCCAACGAATCATCAATTCATGAGCGGAGATAAGCTCGAGCTGGAAGCGGAATTCGGCCAGGCGTTCGTTGGTCATGGCGACTGCTTCGCTGCGGTTGCGCGCGAGCGACAATCTCAAACCAAGAACATTCAAAGCTGCAGCAAGTTCAGGTTCAATGGCTTCAGGCACTGCCGCTTGGGCTTGTGTCGGTGACTCTGCTTTTTGCGGTGCGGGGGTGGCTTTTTTGGCTAACCGCGGCGCTTTTTTGGGTGGGGTGTCCTCTTCTGGAAGGGTTGCCCTTAACGGTGGTTTTCTTCGGCCACTGACTTTGAGTTTTTTGAAAATATCATCGTCCAACAGGGGTTGAGCATCATCCAGAAAGTGCGCTTGTGAGCTGTTAAGAGAGGAAGAAATTCCCACCGCACCGCGGGATGCTTCGAGAAGACTTGAGAGCTTTAAGCGCCCTGGCTCAACCCCATAGAGCCGGCAAAGGCCATTTGATAGTTGCTGAACAGTTGCAATCACCGGGATGATTCGTTTCTCCAGGAAGAACTGCAGCTGGCCTAAAGTGCCTTTGTCTGTGGGGTCTTCGATGAGCACGTAGAGATCCTGGTTTTCTTCAGCAATCGGCAAAACGCAATAATGAAGAGCGATATCCGCAGGAATCAGGGCGCGCAATGAGTCATCCATTTCTTCAATGACTTTGTCTGTTGCTGCAGCAAAACCATAGTAACGCTGCAGGAGCTCTTTGATTTCGCCCGAGGTGGCGACATTGAGCGAGCGAAGCACACGCACCGGGTTTTCCCCAAGCTGTCGAGAGGTGCGGCGGAGTGCGGCTAGTTCGGTGGACGAGAGATGACCATCCTGATACATCAATTGTAGCAAATCGTGCATGGCTGCTCCGTCCTGGCCAAAGTGTTACCCAACAGTTCAGAGGTTAGCTTGTTTCTACCTCTGAGATTGGGCAAGACTTTACGGCGGTACCGAGGGATTGACGTGCACCTTGAAAATCCTGTGGTATTGTAGGGTTGTTGGAGTCTCCAAGGACTGAGGGACGAGGGTTTATGAGTAAGGCAGATCTGGCGGCCGAGCGAAAATCACAAATCATCAATGCGACAATAGATTGCATTGCGCGCTACGGTTACAACAATTTCTCAATGCAGGACGTGGCCCGCATTGCCGACGTCTCGAAGGGCATTATCCATTATTACTTCCTGAATAAGGAAGATTTGATGATGGCTGTGTTGGATCGAGTTGCCGGAGATATCGAAAGCCTTCTTGCTGGTGTTACCGAAAAAACCCAAGATCCTGTTGAACAATTGCGGCAAATAATCCGCGTTTGCTTTGATATCGTTCGTCAAAAACGAGAGTATTACTGCATAAATATGGACTTCTGGACTCAAATTAACCAGAAGGAAAAAGTGCGCTTGGCCGTTGCTAAACACTACGGGAAATTCCGTTCAACCACTGCGGCAATAGTTCAGGCTGGGGTTGACTCTGGTGTGTTCAAGCCAATTGATTCTGCACATGCGGCAAGCGTTATTATTGCAATTGTTGACGGTATTTCATTGCAATGGTTATTCGAAGAAAGTTCGTTTCCATACGACGATCTCATCAAAACAAGCGAAGAAATTGTCTTCCGATTCTTGTTGAAGTGATTTGATTTTCCGAAAGCAGCATGAGGCTTCCAGGGATGGGTGGCACATTGACTTCTGATGGATTTGATGAAGAAGTGATTCCGGCTCCACAGAGCCCGGAAGAGTATCAGATTCTTGTGAGTCTTGTGTCGTCTATTGGCGACTTCCCACGGATGAATCACCAAGAGCAAGACCTCTTAATTCGCTCGCTCGAAGCCTACGAATGTTATCAGCAGGTCGATAAGCTTCTTCGCTGGCGCGTCGCCCGCCCTGATCGCAATCATCAACAGCATTTGCATGATTATTTATGGTTGATGAAAGTTCATTACCTGGGACTTGATTCTTTCGATTCGTTCTTAGAAGTCGCAAAACTCTGTGTCACGAACCTGCAGATTCCCTTTTCAACGATCCGTCTGCATTTGATGGAAGAAGTTTTGGGACCAGAAAATTTTCGCGAGCATTTGCTCCTCATGCGCGGTGTTTTGGATGCTGTGCAAGATGTCACTCAGAAAGTTCTCTTGCTCGAACGAACTGCGCTTGTTTGCGAAAAAAAGCTGTTTCTTGAAGGCGAAGTGGAACCAACATACAACCAAATACTCAAAATTTCTCCGAACAATGAAAAAGCGCGTAAGTATCGAAAGCTCCACCACATCCATAATATGGAATGGGCGGACGCTGCCGAACAGTTGAAGGTGCTGGCACAACATGCTGAAAACCCGCAAGAGCGAGTGCGCTATTCGCACGAACTTGCTCAGCTGTTTCTTTACAATCTCAATCAACCGGCGGCGGCAATAGATCTCCTGAGGCCATTGGCAATTCAAAATCCCGAAACCCGTCATGCGCTCATTGAAGCGTATGAGCGATTGGAGTTGGATGAAGAACTCATTTCTACTCTGCTGAGTTTCGAACGTACGGCTCGCGACCCTCAAGAATCTGCGCACTTCAAATTCAGAAGAGGAAATGGATTGCTGAAGATGGGGCGAGCTGACGAGGCTGCCAAAGCGTTCCGCGAGGCTCTTCAGCTTCAACCAGGGGCATTATTGATTCATGAAGCGCTTGTTGCTGCGTTGGTTGAAATTGGTTCTGCTGGCCAACTGAGCGATGAACTTTTGCGTTTGCGCGATGTCGTTCAATTGGATTCTAGTAAAGTTTCACTTGATCAATTAATTGAACGTGTGCGCCACGTAGCTGATGCACAAACACAACTCTAATTCTGATTTTTATTGGGAATGAACTGATCATGAAGGCGTCTTTAAACCAAGATTTTCTGCAAAACATGTCTCAGCCAGAGATATCTTGGCGCTGGCCCATTTATCAGAGTTGGCTGACTCGAAACGACTTCCATGTGGAGAAGTCTTCCGGAGAGAAAGTCGAGCAAACTCCCCTTTGGTGGAATGCCCTGCCGCATCAGGTCTTAAATCGATATCAATCCGCGACCTTTATTGAGTGGCGTTATTTTTCAATTTTGAGCCGTGAATTTCACGGCATCTGTGGATTCTCTCTGTTTAATCCGGAAAATCATTTTCCACAGTTGAGTGAAGGCGGATTGATTGCAATCATATCGGGTGCATTGCAAGACGGCGTTGCAACATTGAGCCGAGCTCGCGCCGCGAATCCGGCTGAAGCGGTGGAGCGCGTGCAAGAGTTTTGTTTTATGCACATGTTCCCCATGGAAACTGTGATCTTTCACGGCCCAAACAGGCAAAATGTCAGTGCGAGTCATAATGGGGTTGAGCTTAAAATCGACATGCTTAATTCCCAGACTGCGGAAATTCAAATTGAAATGGAAGGCGGTTTGAGTTTGCGCTTCCATCATCAGGCGGTTGCAGGTTGTCCGGTGCTCGCACCGGTCACAGCAACGGATTTTCGAACTCTGCCCGGTGCACATTGGACCATCTTCAACCCATCGCCGGTCGCAAGCGTCAATGGATCGCTGGTGATTCGTCCGGGCCTTCTGCAATTGAGCGAGCGTTCGCCAGGCGTGCACAATCCAAATTTTATTTCGCTTCCACTCGCTGAACGGCTTTATAATGGCTACGTCAAAGTGCAGGTTGAATCAGGAGCGGGTTACTACGAACACAGTTACGGCATGAATCCGATGCCCTTGCATGGTTGGGACTTTTTGTTTGTGCCAAGCCCTGAATCGAAATCAGGCTTAGTCCTGCAAACATACAAGGGAAGCGCCGCGGCGTCATATTTAGAAGTGCTGTGGGCACAACCCGATTCCACGTGGAAGACTCTGCATATTCCCTTAAGTGCATGCCAGGTTGAATGGAGCGAAACGAGTTGGCATCCTGTGTTGCGCGTGCATGTTCCTCGCAAACGTATCGTGCGTGCCAATTATGCGGGTTACAAAATTGAAATAGTCAATTGCATTTTGGGTGAAATACCCTTTGTTCGCGCGCATTCTCCGGTTGTCAGGCATTTCTTTATTTCTGAAGAATTGTCCTCGACAAGTTGGTCGGTTGTTGATGAGCAAGGCCGCACCTGTGTTCAAGTTAAAGATGCGCTTTCTGGCGGTGAAACAGCGCGCGGGCGCTGGTACTACAACCTCAGTGGTTTGTTTTCTCTGAGTGCAGCGAAGCCTTTCTGATTCTCTCGAAAGCCGCAAACACATCATCCGTTGTAAGCAATTTCATACACTCGTGAGTGCCCTGACGGCATGTATTTGATTCGCATTTTACGCAGCCTTGAACGCGTTGCACCGCTTCGTGCTTTGCGCTGTTGGGATGTGTCCAGGGCGTGCTTGTTGTTGGACCATGAATTTGAACTGTTCGCGCACCACCTGCCACTGCAACATGCGACAAACCATTTGAGTTACCCACCCAAAGCCTCGAGCGGCCTGCGAGAACAGCAACCTCACTGAGTTTGAGCAGAGGCGGCAGGAGCGATGCGCTTGTCGGTAAGCCTCGCGCCAAGAGTTCTTTCTGCAAGCAGCGGTGGAGCTCATCTGCGAGTTCGAATTCGTCCGGACCCCATATCCAGATCACTTTCCAATTGTGTTGTTCAATAATGCGCAAAGCGAGTTGAACATAAGACGCTCCTGGCCAGCGACGCAGTTCTCGCCGATGGGTCGGGCTGAAAATAACAAAAGGTGAATTTTCCAAATCCAATTCTTGAGTCAGAGCATCGATGCGCTGCAGATGCGTATCTTTTTGCGGAATCCATGAGTCTAACCAATGTTTGGAGGGATTTTCGCAGGCTGCCTTGCCAATCACAGGTTCAAGCAAATCGAGCCGCGCCTGAGCAGCGTATTTTTGTGACCACGAATCGGTGTTGCAAAGCCAAGTGTATGCCCAATTGCGATTCCACCGGGTGCGCAAACCGAGTCGGTCGGCTGCACCCGACACGCGCGCCTGCAAGGCCGTGCGTGGAGTGCAGATGCTATCCACAACAAGGTCATATTTTTCTTGACGGAGCAGCGCTAAAAACCGCAATTCGCCCCAAAGATACTTCAAATAGGCAAACAAAATATTGAACGGATTCTTAAAAAATTCTTGCCATTTTTTGCTCTTCCAAAGTGGATGATAATGAACCTTGTTAAGAGCTGGATGACCTTCAAGGAGTTGTTTCCCCATCGGATGCGCTAGCCACGAGATATGCGCATGCGGATATTTTTCCCGCAACGCGTAAGCAATCGATGAGCCAAGAAGTATGTCGCCAAGCTGTCGCGGAAGAATAATCAAAATCCGCTTGGTTTGATGGTTTTCTTGCAAGCTCAAATGCAAGCCCCTTTCAATGGGTGTCGCTCGCGGGCGCGGGCGTTTTGAGAGTCGATTTTTGCGGCTTTCGCGACCACTTGCGATAATCCCAGCACCATTGCCAAGGTGACATGCGAATCACAGATTCGAGCCAGAGCGCATAGGCTTGAATCACATCCTGCATTTTCAAGGGTTCATCTGAAAATCGAATTTCAGATGCCTCGAAGGTATAAACTCCTGGGAACAGCCGCCGCGAGGCGATGCAGACGAATTCAACTTGCGCGCGAAGTGCAATTTCAACTCCACCCTCTGGAAACGCGGCGGGTGAATTGAAAAAGTTTTGGAAGTGTCCGGCAGAGGATGGTTTTTGATCAATCAGAAGTGCAAGGGCTCGCCCACTTCTAAGATTTTGTATGATGGCTCTCGCAAGGTCCTTGCGGTTCGTCCAGATCACATCAATCCGGCGCAGCTTGCGATACCAACTGAGCAGGTTTGTGGCCCAGGGGAAAGAGCTGGGTTTGGCAAGTGCCATGACTGGGGTGTCTTCGCTTACAAGTGGAACTAGAGTTGCGTTCAATGCGTCGGCGGTGACTTCAATGTTGCCAAAGTGAGCGCTCAGAACTGCCAAGCCTCGTGAGTTTTCTTTTGCTCTTGCTGAGGCTGCATTCAGCATGCTGTGCGCGGTTGGATTGTCGCGAATGAGCAAGATTCCAAGTGGCCAAAAGACAAAGTCTTCAATGATGATGAGAAAATAATGGAACAACACTGCAGCGGTTCCATAGAACGTTTGGAAAAAGTCGCTCGCAAATTGAGTGCGCAGATTAGCGCGAGCGGTGCGTGCTGGGAAAAGTGGAGACAAAGCAAGCAATACGGCGAGGAGTGCAAAAAATAAATAGATGGGAATTAAGCAAATATTAACGAAAATATGACCTGCGAGCTGAATTCGGTTGATACGAAACGGCTGCGATCTATTCACGGTTTCACACATCCTTACTCAGGTTTTGTTCCACTCGAGCTGTTGTTTCGTATGCGAGTTCGCTCGGGGAAGAGATGCGCTGCCTTATAACTGCTTCGCACCAAGGGCCCTGATGCAACGCCCTTGAAGCCAATGGATTCGGCGAATTTTTGCCAGTGTTTGAATTCATCTGGATGAACAAAGCGCTTGATGTTCAAATGTTTGTTTGAGGGTTGCAAGTATTGGCCAATGGTTACAATTTCAACACCTGACTCGCGCATATCTTTGAGGCTTTGCTCAATCTCGGAAGCCTCTTCACCAAGTCCAAGCATCAGCGCGCTTTTTGTAAAACTCGCGGGGCGCAACTTCTTGGCATTTTCAAGAACGCGTAAACTTTGGTCGTATTTTGCGCGCGCGTCTCGGACACGCGGCGAGAGACGGCGGACTGTTTCCAAGTTGTGTGCAAAGACATCAATTCCGCGTCCAGCAAATAGCACTGTGCGCAATGGATCTTCTTTGCCCTGGAAATCTCCTGCAAGAATTTCAAGGATTAAATTTGGGTTTTCGGTTTGAATGGCGCGAACAGTTTTTGCAATGTGTTCTGCGCCGCCGTCGGGAAGATCATCGCGGTCTACCATGGTGATGACCGCATAATCGAGGTTCATGTTTTTAATGTTCATTGCGGTGTTCGTAGGCTCGTTCTGATCAAGCAGTCCACCGGGGTTTCCGGTTTTGACTGCACAGAACCGGCATCCGCGTGTACAAGTATCGCCTAAAATCATGAACGTTGCAGTGCCACTGTTCCAGCACTCTGAAATATTCGGGCAGCGTGCTTCTTCACAAACCGTGAAAAGGCGGCCTTCGCGAAGATTGCGCTTTATTTCATAAAGGCGCTCACCTTTCACCTGTTCAGACTTAAGCCAACGCGGTTTCAACGGTTTGCCGGTGCGCGGGTTGATTTCAGGAGTCACGCTCAGCGCCGAAAGTTGTTCGAGGCTGAGTGAGTCGGAAGACGATTCGTCAGGTGCCTGCTGGTTCTTTTCAAGGCTCATGGTATTGATCTCCTGATACGTTTTGCTGTCTAACAGCCCCCGTGCCCACTCGCAAGACAAGGTTTTGAGACATGGCTCGCATTCCTACACTTGAGATACAAATAGCCAATATGAAAAGGCTTTTGCGAACGATGTGCGATCGCGTTCAAGCTGGCTTGTTGGTTGTAGAACAACATCTTCGTCAACCAAACCCGGAGGCATTGGTAAAGGTTGTTGCATTAGACAGCGAAGTGGATCGCATGGAGCTTGAGCTTGACGATGCTATTTTGCAGATTTTTGCAACCCAGCAGCCGCGCGCTCAAGAGCTTCGCTTGGTCTATGCGACCGCTAAAGTTGCGCACCATATCGAGCGAATGGGGGATGCTGTTGAAAGCCTTGCGCGCCAACTGGCTGGCGCCGAGCTTTTAGAAAGTCGCTCTTTATTGCTCGAGATGATCACTCACGTTAAGGATCTTTTTGCTCGTTCTTACGCTGCTATGTTTGAAGAAGACCTGACCCGCATTCAAGAGATTTTTGCCTTAGACGATGCGGTTGATGAGTGTCATCGAACAGTTGTTGCGATTGCAAAAGATATCTTCCTCACTGTGCCGCGTGAACCGCATGCCGTGGAGCGGGGATTGAAGTTAATTAATATCGCATCAAAGCTGGAAAAAATTGCAGATCTTTGTTGCAATTGGGCTGAGCAAACGGACTTTGCCGCGCATGGATTCGCCCGCCGTGTGCTGAAAAAGCGCCGATTGCGCTTGGTGTTGCTTGACGAAGTGGGAGGCCGGCTTGCTGCCAGCTGCGCTGAACTTCTCACCAAAGATCTTTCTGATGCTGTGGATGTGACGGTTGCCAGCAAATACCAACATCGATCAGCCACAGCCACGCAAAACGTAGGAAATTTCAATTCCGATTTTGAGTTTGAGGTGTCTTCCTTTGCGCAACATGGTTCGCGGGCTTTTCCGATTGTCAGCTTTGAACAAGTATCCTGGTCTCGTTGCTTTTTATTGGTGAATTTGGGGGCCGCTTTGTCGGCCGAAGAACGGGAATCCGTGCCCTCGAAGACAATGATTATTGAATGGGACTTTTCCCAGCAGTCAATGCCAGAGGCCGAAATCAATGCGCGTCAACGCCTTTCTGGATTGCTCAGCATTCTGGCGCGATCCGATGTTTCCATTTGATTTCTGAGCTACTCTTAACGCTGGCGCCAGACACCCTTTGTGTTTGCCCAATTGCAGGGATTGAAATGAAATTGATAGCTCAGCTTCCAAAAGTTTTTTCACAGAGTTCAAAGTTCGCAGACCTTTCGCTTGTCGCTGTTTCGTTGTGTGCAATTCTAACAAGCACAGGTGCTGATGCAGCCACTCCTCTCACATCAGACCTTTGGTCGCAGATGGGCGTGAGTGCGATTTTGTTGGGAGGCGGACGCGGGCACGTCACCGATGCGTCAGCCGCAGACAGTAATCCAGCCGGAATTGCGTTGCAGAAGACCTACACGGTGGGCGGAGAAATGGGCTGGACCGGACAAAAGTCTCGTCAGGCCGAAGCCGCTGCTTGCGACTCCACAACCTCTGAGCTCGCTGCTTGCTTTAAGTTTAGGCAAACTCAGGCCGTCACCGGCGCAAAAGATCGCCGCTTCACTCTTGGGCTTGCAGAGGAATTAAGTCAGGCGGGCGGATTAATTTTGGGTCTTGCGGGTGACTACGTCCAATACGCCGAAGACCGCGCGCCAGACGCCATTCTGCCGCCAGCGAGCAAGACAGGCCAGCGTCTTCGCCTGGGTGCCATCTACAAAATATCCGAGGGGCTCTTTCTTGGGGCAAGTTCGGATGGTTTGTATGACACAACCGATACGGCGCGTGCGCATGGAGTGGGATTCAGCTTGCAAGGTGATCGTTATTTTGTATTCAACGGTGATTTTAATTTCGCCGCCGACGCACTCAGCGAGATGGTTGCTGGCATGACCATCTTCCCACGCGACTTCCTTGACCTGGCTTTGAGTTACGGTTACGACCCGCGCTCGTCTCAGCATAATATTGCCGCAGGCCTTGTTGTGAAGTCGCAGCAGGCTCGGTTACTGTACTCTGTGGTTCGTTCGAACGCTCTTCCCTCGAAGTGGATTCAGCGCGTCGGAATCGGGTTTTTCATGGCTGGTGATGCTGGCGCGAGGTAAGGTTGAATGAGTTTTTCGTCACAGGGTAATTCCTTTCTAGTTGGCACCAAAAAAAGCAATACACTCGTTGGACGCGATGTTGTTTGTTTTTGTGGCCGTTGCAAATTGAATCTTGGCCATACGGTTGTCACGGCAAACTCTAAAGGCCAGCCAGACCGGGTGTTGTGCAATACATGCAAATCTGAACATGCTTTTCGTGGTACAAAATCAATTGATGATATGAAGAATCGTTCAATGGGAGACGGCTCGATGTCAGAACGTGATGAAGAATTGGATCTGGATTTGGACTCTGGTGGAAAAGCTCTTTTGGGTGAAGCCGCAACCAAGAAACGCGCAAAGGCGAAGCCAAAAGCTAAGAAAACTAAGGATGAGTCTGAGAGTAAGTCGACATCCAAAAATGCGCTTTCGCTGCCACTGAGCATGTTGAGCGCGAGTGCAGAAGAGAAGCAACTTTTCAGCGATAAGAAAGCAGCGTTGAAAGCTTCAAAGATTGCACCCAAGGACTACAACATCAAAACCCATTTCGGGGTCGGTGATGTTGTGAACCACAAGACCTTTGGTCTTGGTTTCGTCATTGCAGACGGTGGGCTCAATAAAGTTGAGATTCTTTTTGAAGCAGGTCGCAAGCTTCTTGTTACAGGTCCGAAGCCTTAATATCTGCAGAACGCACGCTGGGCTCCTCATTGGCAAGTTCCGATGAGGCGCTCAGCTGAGTTTCATGAGCTGATTTTGCGTTTGGATAATAGTAGTCCATCACACGCCAAATTGAGCGCAGTTCATCTGCCGACAAACCAAACCGCTTCGCATTTTTTATTTCATGCATATATGCGTCTCGCTCGGCTTTCCATGTTCCGTCATTCTCAAATGCTTCTTTTGCAGTTGGTTTAAGTGCGGTAATAAATCGCCCTAAGCTACTTCGCGCAAGGAATGACCAGTGAACGAGATGATCTTGTGCCACGACCTTAAAAAAAGATTGCGGCACATGAACTTCAATTTCGTGTGCCAAGGTTGAGCCAAGAACCGCCCAGCTCGTGAATGCAGCTGGACCAACGCTCACCTTTTTCTGTGGCAAGATGAGGCCACCTGTTGTTAGGCCCCGATCCGCAAGACCCATATCAAAGATGGGTCCGTCGACTGTTTCGGGAACTTGAATTGAATACATCGTCAGGGCGGTCTCAATGGATTCCTGGTCTTGAGCAGGTTCACCTTTCGGGGAAATCACTTCCACTTCGCTGATGGCCTGTTGATAAGCAGCCAATGCAACAGACTCTTGCCAGGCACGGACAGCAACCCAGCTGCCAACACTGATGGCAAGCAAGGCGAGAGTGGCGGGCAGGATATGAGCAAGGCGGCGAACCATGTCCACTGTCTCCTGGGAGGTGTTTCTTGCTTCACAGCGGGTTTCTGCGAGCAGACGTTCACAGCGTGTTAAGAAAGAATCGTGCCACCGTCCGTGGAAGCCTCTTTTAGTTCTATTTTTCGCGACTTTCCAGTTTTGAACCGGGCTGTTCAACTGTCGAAATTTGCAGCTGCTTTGAAACTCTGTCGAATCGTTGGTCAGTTGCTGAATTTTGACTTGCGTTTTGCTGGATTACGGTGGAAACGTGAGTTGCAAGGAGTCTTTCATGGCTGAACAAGTTCAATTGGTTAAAGAACGGGTTGTTTTGGGCGTCACCGGGGCCAGCGGTTCGTTGTATGCCGAGCTCTTGCTCCGTCAGTTGCTCTCAGCCGGTGTACGTACCTATCTCGTCGCCACCGACACTGCGCGCAAGGTCATTTCAACCGAATTAGGCGAGCAGTCGCTTATCGGGCATGTTTTGTCGAGCGGTTTACAAATGCGCTTTGAAAGCAACTCAGATGTTGTTGCCAGTGCTCTTCAAAGCGAAATTCCGGCCGAGAACGTGGCGCAACTCCGTGTTTTTCTGAACGACGATTTTTATGCACCTATTGCCAGTGGTTCAGAAGGCGCCACCCACATGGTGATTGTACCTTGCAGCATGGGCTCCATGGCACGAGTTGCGCATGGAATGAGTACATGTCTGCTCGAGCGCTGCGCGGATGTGATGCTCAAAGAAAGACGGCCTTTGGTGATTTGTCCGCGCGAGACTCCGTTGAGCACAATTCATTTGCAAAATATGCTCACACTTTCACAAGCCGGAGCTGCAATTGTTCCCGCTATGCCTGCGTTTTATAGTCGTCCTCAAACAATAGAGCAGGCAGCCATGTTTGTTGTTGAGCGCTTGCTTGATCAACTCCGGCTTCAGGCGATTGTTGATTTTAAAAGTGTGCGGTGGAATGTTCGCAGACTTTAACTTTTGTTGCCGATAGTCACGAGAACTTTATCAACTCGATTGCCGTCCATATCAATCACTTCGTAACGCACACCGTCGCATTCAAATGAATCGGCGGGCTGCGGGATTTTACCCAATTCACTCAAAATAAATCCTGCGATGGTATGAAAGTTTCCGCTATCCTCTCCGCGCAAATGCGGCAAAGAGAGCTTCTCGCGCAGCTCTGTAACACTCACCAACCCATCAACCAGCCAAGAACCATCTTTCCTTTGGACTATGGCTGAATCTTTGTCATCCATTGTGTCTGCAAAGTCACCCACAATCGCTCTTAGAATGTCGGTCAGCGTCACGACTCCTTGAATATTTCCATATTCATCTACGACAAATGCGAAATGGGTCGCTGAATTTCTAAACAAGTCAACAATGCGTGATGCGTCTGCGTTTTCTGGAAGGAAAAGCGCTTGCTCCAATGAGAGGGTGAGATCAAATGGCAGGCCAAGGAGCTGTCTGCCAAGAATATCTTTTACGTGAATAACCCCAACAACGTTGTCTGGAGAGCCTTTGACAACCGGGAAATGTGAGTGCCGAGCCTCAACAATTTTTCGTCTGTTTTTTTCAGCAGGGTCGTCGATATCGAGCCAAATAACTTCAGGTCTCGGGGTCATGAATGAACTCACCCGTGCTTCACTAAACTCAAGGACACCTTCAACCATTCGTTTTTCTGTTGGGTCAAATGCACCCGTCTGAGCACTCTGTTGAAGAAGCGATTTGAGATCTTCACCCGAAATGGCTGCGGGGATATCGTCATTCCGTATGCCGAAGAGAGCGCAAATGCTATCGGTGAAGCGCGACAGCAAGCGAACGAATGGAGTGCTCGCGCGGGCAAGAAACAGCACTGGTCGAGCGACGTAGCGAGCGACATTCTCCGGTGCATAAGAACCAATCCGTTTGGGGACAAGCTCGGCGAATATGACTGCGAAAAACGTGAGCAAAAGGACGACAACAGTGGTCGACACTGAGATTGAAAAAAACTCTGACAGCTGTAATGGCGATAAGAACTCGCGCACGTGTGTAATAAGGCGGAATCCTGCAAAAACACCGATCGCAAATCCAACGAGCGTTGTGAATGTTTTTATCGTCGAGAGCAGATCGTTGGGTTTGTGCGCCAGCTGCAAAGCAGCGCGGGCACCGACGTCACCGTCTTGCGTAAGCTTTTGCAGCATCGATTTGCGCGAAGATACGATAGAGGTTTCTGCCATGGTCAACATTCCGTTGAGCAGAATCAGAAATGCCAAAAGTAACCATTCAAAGCCCAAAACGGGCAAAATATCCATATGCTCTCCACGCTTGACTTCCAGTTGGCCCTAGAATACCACAACCGGGCCGTGCGCAGATGGCGAAATTGGTAGACGCACTCGTTTCAGGTGCGAGCGCCGCAAGGCATGAGAGTTCGAGTCTCTCTCTGCGCACCATTCTTTTCTTAAATGGCCCTCCTTTTTTCAAATGGATGTTCGCAGTTCAAAGTCTCTGCATTTGAACGTGCTGAAGACACTCGTTTTTCGTTTTTTCGTGAGTGGCAGTCGTTTGAGTGGCATTTTTTGCCCTGTGCGGCGTCAGAGTGTCGGCCAATTGACCAAAGCTATCCTCGGGGCTCTCCCATCTTCGAATTATGATTCACTTTGGGGCCATTCAGTGCCCCGGAGGCATTTTTCATGGCAAAGGCTCAATTTTCGATTGTCATTCAAGCGCTCGCAGCAATCAGCGTGTCGTGGCCTTGGATGGCGTCCGCTGGCTCTTCAATGTCCGAACATGAAATAGTTGGAGGTGATTTAGTCACCGACCTGAGCAG
This sequence comes from bacterium, assembly GCA_009918675.1. GTDB lineage: Bacteria > Bdellovibrionota_B > Oligoflexia > Silvanigrellales > Silvanigrellaceae > RFOM01. Next base: position 44,373 of record RGDM01000013.1, on the reverse strand, counting down.
TTTTGAGTATAAGCATACGGTTCGTCTTCTTGTGAAGGGAAAATTAACCGGAGATGATCTCCCGCCCTCGCTCAAAGGTTTAAAGTTGGCCTGGCGCTGCTCGGCAGCCCTTTTGACTCAAAGCGTGCTTGTGTCTGCGGCTCACTGCTTTCCAAGAACGATGGGTTATGCGGACCCTGAAACGGGTCAACTCAGACGCGCACAGCTCTCAGAGTTGAACGCAGAGGCATTCTTTAAAACAGACACTCGCGCTGATCTACCTAGCGGAACCAAGAGTCAAAAGATTATTGTCCACGAAGGTTTTTCTGATGACTGGACGAATCAGGTCGATGATGTTTGGAACCCAGAAAAGGCAATCAATGACATTGCGATTGTGAAGCTTGCAGAGAACGCTCCTGCTGAGAAACAGCCAGCCGTGCTGCTTGGGGCCAAGGAGAGTCCATTGTCCGGAAACGAAGCAGCCACGCTTGCAGGCTATGGTCGCGATGTGACAGACGAACAAATCTCAATTCCTCGCCTTCGTTCAGTGACCATTCCCTTGCGAGAATCATTGCGCAACAAGAGTGAGTGGTATGTTGGAACAGGAGACTTAGTGCGAGGCGGAAAAGTTGATCGTCCGGGAGGCGGTTGCCAGGGTGATTCTGGCGGGCCCGTGTTTGTAAAGCGTCCTGGTGGTGTTCGGCTTGTAGGGTTAATTGTGCGCGGACCCGATGAACAGAATGGCGGGTGTCAGGCGGCCGTCACAATCGCAACTGCTTTACCTGCCTACAGTAACTGGATCAACACGCAGATGAGCGAACTTTCACGTCCTTAATAAGCTGAGAATTAGCGGGCCCGGGCGGTTTTTAAACATGAGTTTAGACTTTCGTTGGGCGTCCATCCACATGAGCCATTGCTTTGCATTTCGCAGCGTGCTGTGCGGTAACAGGCGTACTCTTCACGCCAAACACACGTGCTCATGACCGATTCACCCGCTTTTCCACAGATTTGTCCGCTGCACCCCGTGCGTGCGCAACCTTCGCCAGTAAAACCCTGTGTCTGCGCTGAGTCGGCAGACGCGCTTGAGGCAGCCTTTTCGACTGACGGCGCGCTTGATGGACTCGTGCCATTGCACGCGCAAGATAAGCTGAGCAAAGGCATCAAAATCATGCTGAATCGTTGCATCAGAGAATAGCTGCGCACGGAAATCTCCTTGTGACTTTTGAGACAGCTCGAATCCCATGATAGTACTCGACCGGTTGGTTGTCTTCCAGGCAGACTTGCTTGTTTTTGGGTGAGGTTTCGTCTCATGACTTTTGCATCACGGCGTGTCTTTCCTCATGGGTTGATCCTGCGAGGCTTGGGGCTGATGCTTGTTTACACGGCTGTGAGAATTTTGTTTTTTGCATTCAATTATTCAGTTTTGAAGATCTATTCCTCAACGGATTTACTGCGCGCCTTCGCGCTTGGATTTCGTTTCGATGCATGGATAGTAAGCTTAACACTGCTTCCCTTGTTTCTTTTAAAGCTTTGGTCTTGGAAGAGTCAGTCGTTTACCGCGCGCTGGTTGGCGACTGGTTTTTCTGCATTTGTTCTTGCTTTACACGCAGTTTTTTTGTTCTTAGAAGTTTCCGATAGCCAATATTTTAAGTATTCTGGCCGGCGAACAACTCTCGCCATTCTTAAAATTTCTGGCGATGCGTTTCAACAGAGTGTGCAGCTGCTCATTAATTTTTGGCACGTACCCGTGCTGTCGTGTTTGCTTGTTGGCGCACTTTTTTATCTGTGGCGACAAACACGAATGTTTGGCGATGCTGAACAAGTTTATGTGGGCAAAATAAAACTCACCCTCACGTTGATTGCTGGGCTGTGTCTAGGTGTCTTGGGATTGCGAGGAGGACTGCAAACAAAGCCAATTGCACCAGCACATGCGATGCTTCTTGGCCATTCGCAGTTGGCCGCTCTTGCGCTCAGTACAAGCTTTCAACTCACTCACAGTGCAGATAATCGTGAGCTAAAAACGATACGTTTTTTCGAGAAAGAGGCTCGGGTTCGAGAGATTCTTGAGCTGCCTCGCGAGCGATTCGCACCTGTTCAGTTGGATGGTTATAACGTTGTTATTTTGGTGGTCGAAAGCCTGAGCATGGAATATCTGGGCTATCGCGGCATAAACACAGTCTATGCTCCATTCTTACATGAGCTTTCCAAGAAGAGTCTTTTTTTTGATAACGCCTACGCAAATGGCCGTCAGTCTATTGAAGCGTTTCCTTCGATCTTGGCGAGCATGCCGTCGATGGTGGGCGATCCGTTCATTACGTCTCAATACAGTTCGGTAACGACCCAAGGGCTTGGTCACGTGCTGGCCAAGCGCGGATACCAGAACGCGTTTTTTCATGGCGCCAAGAATGGTTCCATGTACATCGATTCAATGGCAAAGATGTTCGGTTTTCCGCAGTTTTTCGGGCGACAGGAGTATCCCAACGACGCGCGCGATTTTGATGGAAGTTGGGGGATTTACGATGAACCCTTCCTGCAATTTGCCGTTGATCATATGAATCAATTCAAACAGCCGTTTGCGACAGGAATTTTCACTTTATCCAGCCACAATCCTTTTCACATTCCCAGGCATTTGAGAGATTCATTGCCCAGTGGCAAACAACCTTTCCACAAGAGCTTGGCTTACACAGATTATGCGATTCGAAGATTTTTTGAGTCAGCTGCAACTCAGCCGTGGTTTAATAAAACGATTTTCGTTGTCACTGGCGATCACACTTCTGAGCTTGAATCTGAAATATTTATGAAGGAACAAAGTATCTATCGGGTTCCTATCATGTTCTATGATCCTTCCGGCCTACTCAAACCAAAGGTGAATCATAGGATCTTGCAGCACACCGATATTTTTCCAACGTTACTTGATCTCTTGGGAATTGATGCACGGCAACTTGAGAAGCCACTTTTACCTTTCGGACAGAGTGGATTTGCTCCGGAGCGTTATGCCCGAGCAGCGAATCGCGGAAGCGACTGGTTTTGGTATCAAGAGGGACGCACGGTGGTTCGCCTTCCAGGAGATGGAAGTGCGCGGCTCGAGCTTGTCGACCTGCAGGAAGACACTCTTACTCCGGGTGCCCGAAGGCCTGCAAAAGATTTTGAATTGGATGGCATTGTAAATCGCGCTGAGGCTTATTTGCAGTTTTTCAACAATCGGATGGCGCGTAACAGCCTTTTTGAGCCTTGAGGGCTATTGCACGCCAAGAACAACTGGGCCGGTGCGTTCTGAATCACTGTTTTCAAAGGCAACTCCGACAGTGTTCCCGGGTGCAATTCCCAACGCTGCGAGAGTTGATTGCGACAATGCAATTCCACCATCGCTGGTCACCGCTGGCCCCCAATCAACAACCCTGACAACAACTGCGCGGGTGACTTGACCGTGGGCAATCACAATTAATTTGCGGCCGGCGAAAAACTTCATTCCCTGTTCGGGGCGTGTTCCGTAGTCCCAGCGCATTGCGCAGTAATACGGATCTTGTGTGCGATTGAGGTCTTCAAGAGTCAGCGAAGTTAAATTGATTTGGTTGTTGTTGATTGGCGGTAAAGAATAAGCTTGAGCGCGTGTGAACATCCATTTTAAATTTCGATATTCGCCGGGAACACTCAAGCTCTCTGGGATTTTGAAGCCTGATTTTTCGATGCCACCATTGTGGCTGGAAAGAACATCATTTGCGTAAAGGCTTTGCGGCCCGCCCGCGACTCCCTCTGGGCCGGTGAATTTGCAGGCCGGAGTGAAGCCGATAAAGGTGCCAACAAGAAGTCCACTCATCCAGTAGCGATGGTTGAGTTTGCGAAAGCGACGAAAATAGACAGGCTGATTCATGGGCGTTGACCTCGTTGCACATTGCATCAGAGCCACATGCCAGAGGCAGCAAGTTTCTTGCCAAATTGCAGTTGAAATTCAGAGATTTAAGTGTCTGAATTTGTTTGTATAAATAAAGCTCTGCACGACCTGTAGATAGGGCAGGGTGTCCAAGCTTCAAACACCGCTTTTGAATTGAGCAGGCTGGCCTGTTGTGCCCAAAACACTGAGCCAAAGTGGGCTGTTGATGTCGAATTCCTTTCGCCCACGTGTCACCAGTTTGAGAGGGATATTTGTAAATTGCTCGTGCGAGTAACCCACCATCATTCCATTTTTCCCAGCCATTGCGGCATGCACAGCGTTTTGGCCCAATGTTGCGCAGAAGACCGAGTCTTCTGCAGAGGTTGTCTGAGCTCGCAGCATGTAGCTTGGGTCAATGTATTTAAGTGTGGTTTCGATATTGAGGCGCTTGAATTCCGCAAGAATCACTTCCTTCAGATGACGACCAATATCTTTGAGCTTTACGTTGCCGCTGGCATCCGTTTCTTTGCCTGCATCGGGAAATAAATTTTGTCCTGCACCCTCGGCAACGGCGATCGTTGCATTGCCTTTTTCTAGAACCCGGCGCGCCAGGACAGCGAGGAATCCGTGTTCTCCTTCCAAGCGGAGTTCGATTTCAGGAATCAGCACGAAATCGATGTCATTCACTGCTGCAGCGGCGTTGGCCGTAAGCGCTCCCGACTGTCGTCCCATAATTTTGACGAGGCCAATTCCGTTCACTGCACCTCGAGCTTCGGCTTGCGCACAGCGCAAAGCTTCAACCGCTTTTCCAACCGCGGTTTCGAATCCGAAACTCTTAGAGACCCATAAAATGTCGTTGTCGATTGTTTTGGGTATGCCAATAACTGCGATTGGCAAATTTCGTTTGGAAATTTCTTGTGCAATTGCATTTGCTCCGGCAAGTGTTCCATCGCCACCAATTGTGAACAGAATGTTCACATCGCGTAGGACGAGTGCGTCTACAATTGCAGAGGGATTTGAATGCCCGCGTGCACTTCCAAGAAATGAACCTGCCTCGAAATCAATGTTCTGAACGGAGCGCGTGTCGAGTCGCCGCCAAGGAAATTTGAATCGTTTCGATTCTGCATCGTGTGCAAATCCGTAGTAGCCGTAAGGCACACCAAAAATATTTCGGACCTGATAGCGGTCGTGAAGCATTGTCACCATGTTTTGCACGACGTTGTTCAGCCCTGGTGCAAGACCGCCGCATGTGACTATCGCAACCCGAGTATTTGCAGGATCCCAGAAGACCTTCTCACGGGGGCCTGCGAGCTCGAGTGAACTGGGTGTGGCCATTCCCGATAAACTTGCGGCAGTCCAATTGCGCAGACTGATATCCACGAGAATGCGGTCGAGATTGTCATCCAGAAATTGGTGCGCTGAAAAAGAACCTGCCAATGGCGACACGCGCGTTGCAGCGCCGTACCGGGTTGTCAGCGAGTCGACGATAAAATCGGCAGGAGAAAATTCCATGAAGCGAAACTCCGTGTGGTCTTTGAGGTCACACAGAGGCTACATTTTGTTCTTCGAAGATGTCCACCAGCGCTGCCTGTGCCATATCAAGAAGACCGTTCAGCTGAACCCTGGAAAAAGCCTGTTTTTCTGCTGTTCCTTGCACTTCAAGCAGTAATCCGGAGCTGGTTTGAACAACATTCATGTCAACATCAGCTTTTTGATCTTCGATGTAATCGAGGTCCACCAGCAGTGTTCCCTCAACAATTCCAACCGAGACAGCGGCGACTGCTTCGCGGATCGGATTGGTTCTGATTTTGTTCATTTTGATGAGTTTTTCGACGGCAATTTTGAGGGCAACGTAGGCGCCCGTGATTGCCGCCGTGCGTGTTCCGCCGTCGGCCTGAAGAACATCGCAGTCGATTGTGATGGTGCGTTCACCAATGAGTTTCAAATCGACGACCGCGCGCAGGCTGCGGCCAATGAGCCGCTGAATTTCCTGGGTGCGGCCAGACACGTTTTGCCGTTCGCGGCGGGAGCGTTCTGCTGTTGAGCCTGGAAGCAGCGAGTATTCGGCGGTCAACCATCCTTGTCCGCGGGTGCCGCGCATCCAATTGGGCACCGATTCGTCGACAGAGGCCGTGCACATCACTCGAGTTTCGCCGTATTCAACGAGAACTGAACCCAGAGGAACGCTCGTGAAGTTCGGGGTGATTTTGATGGGACGAGTTTGCGCCGTTGTGCGGCCATGCGAGCGCGACAGCATGTAAGACCTCTTTTGCTGAAAAAAGCTTTGAACCAAGCTCTCTTAGCGTGGTCGAAAGGCGCTGACAAGCTGTCGCAACTGCGGCCGAGGTTAACAGAGCGAAGTTCGCTGCAAATTTATTGGAGAGTCACTGCTGCTGCGCGAAAATCTTTTGGCAGGGCTCGCTCCGGGAGAATGTGCACGCTGACGTGGTTGTTGCTTTGCACCCATTCGCGGACACCAGGCCCCATTTCGTTCTCAATGAACCTGACAAGGCGACGCGCTAACCAGTGAATGCCTCTATCGTCCCACTCAAGTTCATCGAGGCTCAGGTTTCTGACCTTGCTGGTTGCGATCCGACGCCCACGACGAAAAAAACTCACTTCCGGGATGTCGAGTTGACCCGAGGCAAACACGCATTCATAGCGGGTGCCGGTGGTTCGGCAAGTCACAAGATAGCCTGAGCTTGTGCGACTAAAGAGCAACCAAAGTCCTGAAATGAAGACGCTTGACCAGGCATGTGCGCCATACATGCTCTGAAATGATGCATTTGATAGATATGCGACCAAATGAGTCGGTCGGCCCAAGGCGTCATAAGCAGTTTTGAGTTCTGTGTTGGTGAGCAGGTCAGAGCCAAGCTCATTGGTCCATGGAACCATCGAGAGGTCGGCGAGTCTCATGGGAAGCACTCCTTCGTTTCCGCGCACGGGTGCGCCGAAGGCGTCAATTAACACTGCGCCTCAGGCCTGTCCTGCGAGACGCTGGCGGACATTTGACGGCAGTTCGCTTGACCTAATTGTTGCTTAATTATTGAGCAACAACTGGAACTCGCCAGCCATGAGGATCTGCGCCGCGGCCAAATTGCAAATCAATGAGGGCTTTTTTAAGGGCCATGCTCACCGAGCCAATCAGACTGCCATTGACTTCAATGCGCTCGGATCCATCAACCAGTTCAATTACGGGCGAGATCACTGCAGCGGTTCCGCAACCAAAAACCTCGCTCAGTGAGCCGTTTCTGATGTCTCGAATGACGTCGGAAATATCAAGCCGGGTTTCCTCGACTGTGTATCCGAGATCTCGCGCAAGTTGGATAATTGAGCTGCGGGTGACTCCCGGAAGAATGCTTCCCGTTAAAGCTGGAGTTCGGATGGTATTGCCGTAAACGAACATGATGTTCATTGCGCCAACTTCTTCGACGTAGGTGCGCTTGAGGCCGTCTAACCAGAGCACTTGCTCAGCCCCTGCCGCGCGAGCACGTTGCAGGGCGGGCAAAGCAGCTGCGTAATTGCCTCCGCATTTTGCTTCACCACATCCACCCGGAACCGCTCGAACATGCTCGCGTTCGATAAAAACCGAGACACCGGTTTCGCGTTTATAATAATTCTTTGCTGGGCTCACGATGATGAAAAAACGATACGACAGCGAAGCGCGATATGAGACGCCGGTGTCCATGCCAATTAAGGTTGGACGAATATAAAGTGAACCAGGATTGGGAAGAATCCAGTCGTGTTCTGTCATAACCAATTCGTGCACGCAGCGCAGGAAAAGGTCGTCAGGAACGGGCTGCATTCCAAGTCGAAGCGCAGAATTCGCAAAGCGCTTCGCGTTCTGCTCGGGGCGAAAAAGAAGAATTTGTCCAGATTCTTGAGTGTCTCGATAAGCCTTCATGCCTTCAAAGACTTCCTGGCCGTAGTGGAAGACCACGGAATCTGGGCTCACGTCGAAAGGGGCGTATGGGACAATCTCAGGGGTCTGCCAGCCGCCCTTCTGAGGAATGAAATCACAAATTAGCATGTGGTCGGTTTGGGTCCGGCCAAATGGAATATCATCCTGCAGTGAGGGAGGGGTTTTGCGTTTATGGCGTGGCAAGAGGTTTTTCAGCACACGCGGGTGTCCGGTCGTTTGCACGCTATATTGCCCTCCCATGGCTCTGACTTAGAAGAATCAATGAACAGGCGATGTTGTGCCGTGCTCACAGATGGTCTCGGAGCTCGGCGTAGAATAGGCCGTGGAAATCAGGACGCAAGCCCCCCTGTGCCCTTGACAATCGAATCGTCGATTTCATATACGCTGTTCGTGTTGGGGCATCGACAAGCGGTAAGTCAACGGTTTTTGATACCGTCATTCCTAGGTTCGAATCCTAGTGCCCCAGCCACTTTTTTTCCGAATTGAAAAAGCCGCCTCAATGGCGGCTTTTTCGTTTCAGCAATCCAACCCACCGCTTATCGCTTGACCTGCGAAAAGACTGAACCAAGCTCGTCTTTGATCTTCAAAACCTGGTCAATTTCGACATCCATATCGACCGGAAGATTGGCAAGAACCTCGAGAGGAGAGAGTTTGTCGTCGTTGGCAAGTGAGGCAATGACAGCTGAGCGCAGTGCCTGAACTGCGTTCCGTTTGCTCAGATGCGGATGAATAGCCTCTCCCAACTTGCTCAGTATTGCGACTCCGAGCTGAGAGTTGAGGGTTTTGTCTGCTTGAATCAGCTCAAACGTGTATTCCGTAGAAAGTTGTTTGCGTACCGTCGCGGCATCGAGCTTACCGAATTGAAGAATGTTTCCTATGTCGTTGTTGGCTGAGCCGTTGCGGACAAACGCGTCGACCTGGTTGATGGTGATTGAACGCGCGATTGGGCCAAGAATGAAGGTAATGCGTTTTGAATGGTCAGTGTCGGTTGCTGAAACTGCAGAAGCAATTCCCGAGGCTTCGATTTTTTTGTTGCACCCTGAGGCAGTTCCCAAAAGTAGCACCGAAACAGCATATCTAGATACAGCAAGACTTTTCAACATCGGGCTACCTCCAAAAAAAATGTAGAGAAGAAATTCAAAAAATCTTGTCGAAGCTAAGAATTAAAAATGCTCTGAAATAGAAAAAACAAAAGCGCGAGTCTTTTTATTTGAGGCAGGTTACTTTTGGATAAGTTTCCTTGTTGCAGCTGAGGTACGGATCAATTGAAAGAATGCGGAGTTTTGGCAAGCTAGCAAGCAGTTTGTTAATTTGTGCCTGCGTAAATTTGTTTCCCGTCAGACCCAGAGTCGTGATATTCTCGAAGGCGAGGAGCGGCGAAATATTCGTCAACTTTTCTCCGTCGAGTCCAATGACATTGAGGTTGCTTTCGGCCCAGCGTGCGGCTTTTTTAGGATCATTTGCTGGGCCTCCATAAGAGATGATGTTTGCCAAAATTACATCAACGGTGCGGGCTTCATCCTCGCTCACTCCGTCCTTAGTGAGCCATTGGGCGATTGTTAGGCCCGACCGTGGCTCAGAAACATTCCCGGCAGTCGGATGAGCAACGGGAGTTTCGCCGGGTTGACTTGGCATTGAAACCGAGGCGGATTCAGAGATGTTTTGAGGTTTGCAGCCGAATACATTTGCAAAGCAAGAGAAAAGCACTGCTGCATAAGCAAAGCTCTTGAGTCTCGAATTCAGTTGCATTTGTAAATCTCCTACTCCCAAACTCGATTGGCGTATCGGCATTTTTTTATTTTTTCTTTAGTATATTTGTTTTTTTCTGAAATTATTGCCGCTTGACGCTCTGCTCTGCTGTTGGGTCCTGAAGTGCTGTATGCTGCCCTGAGCAGAAACTTTGCAAATTTATCTTGAGGTCATGAAATGGCGGGGCAGCATCAATGTCCTTTCGTATCCAGGGAAAGCTGGAAAAAGTCGGGTGGTTCCATGCATTCGACGGTGCATCTTTTAAGCCCCATGCAAAATCCTTTACCTTGTCCATCAAATCAAACTGTGGCTTGGTTGCTCGGTCTAAGCGGAGTTCATGCGGGCGAAGATTTTCGCATCACTGTGGGCGAAATGTATGTTGGCTCAGGCTGGGATTCCTCTCTTGTTCTAACTATTCCCGAGGTGAGCCGCCGGCATGGCAAGTTCACCAGTGCACGTGGTATTTGTCTTCTCGAGGACAATGGCAGTGCCACTGGTGTTTTCGTGAATGGAGAGAAGATCTCCGAGCCAAGACCATTGAACCACGGCGATCGTGTTCGCATGGGTGTGGGTGAATTTCTTTTTTTCAACGCTGAAGTCAATGAGATGGATGGAAGAAGATCTCTTGAGACCTTCAAGGATTTTCGGGCGTGCTCAAATGCAACAGCAGGCTGGCTCGTTTGCACGACAGGAGATTTGGCCGGACTCGACTTTCGTCTCCGTCCCGGGCCTAACAAAGTTGGCAGTTTACCTGGTTTGGACGTAACTCTTCCAGATCTCAACTTGAACTCAATTCATTTTACTCTTGATTGCTCTTTGCAGCGTTTTTATTTGCGTCCAGGATTTGCCTCGCTGCGGGTGATGCGGGCAGGAGTTGAAGTTGACTCGAGTGTCCTCACAGACGGTGATAGTCTGGAAATAGGCTCGCTGAGAATGATTTTGAGGGTGGTTTAATGATGACCTTCAAAAAAGTTTCGTTTTCTTGCTGCAATATTTTACGACTCACCCTTTTATTGCAGGTGTTCGTTGTTCCCTTATCCAAGAGAGGAATGAGTGCCTACGCTGCTGATGCAGTTCAAACCGCTGTGCCTTCGCTTCCAGCTGAGGCTCCGCTGCAGAGGAATCTCAGTATTCGAACAAGCGAGGTTTTTGACAGCAGAAAATTGCGTCTTTATGCGATCGTTGATGAGCGTGATGCAGAAAACAGATATTTGCTTAATACCCTTGATGCACGTGCTTTTAGATTGCACGGCGAAGACCCAAATGAGCCACTGATTGAAGCGAAATCGCTGAGCACGTTTGCGTCATTTTCTCCTTCGCCAAGACGAGAGACTGCGATTGTTTATGAGTCGAGTGATGCTCTTCAGGAATCACAAATGGATTCACTACGAAGAGCGCTGGCAACGTTTTTGGGAGGGTTCCGTTCCGATTTTTTATCGATTCGAATCAGCAATGCAGAGGTGGAAAAGCGGCTCGCGTGGATTGCCCCGGGGCAGTCTGAAAATCCACGTGCAGTGCAGAAATCTATCCTTGAAAGTGAGAATCTGAAAGGAAAATCCGGACTCACAGCCGGAGTGTGTGCGGTGGCGAAAGAATTTGCTTCCGATGTGCCTGAAAAAAATGGAACCCAACGCAGTCTTGTTTTACTTTCATCTCAACTCAGTTCGTCGGCAGATGGGGATCGGCGAAAATTTGCAAATTGCCTGACTGACCTGGAAAAACGAGGATTCAGAATATTCTGGATATATCTAAACGAACAGAAAAAAAATCCACAAAATCAGACTGAAACTCTGCTCAATGGCATCAGTGAAAAATCAAAAGGTTTCTCTGCTCGTTGGAATCTTGGTTCGGATCCAACAGCCACACTTAATAACCTTAAGTCCTATCTAGATGATGAATACATCCTCGAGTTTGATCTCACCGACCATCATCCCTATTCAGCTCGCGTTACACTTCAATTGTCTGCAAATTATCATGGAAATATCCTCCACAGCGAAAAAATGGTCGCGGAGGGGTTGTTTGCGCGCCCCCGTCCCGAAGAGCTTGCACGCATTGCGTTGGCCCGAGAGTTGGCGCACCGCAAAGAATTGCAAACGGTTTATTTTATCTGCGCGGTTGTTGTTTCAAGTGGTGCTTTAATTTGGTTTCAACTGCGCAGAAACTCCAAGGGCTGTGACACCTGTGGATTTCGAGTGGCAAAAGGATACCAAGATTGTCCGTTTCGTTCAGAGAAGTCTTATGGACGCTTAAGTATTGTTCAGGGGCCCGGTCTTGGATATGAATTCCCGCTTTTTTCGGGTGAAAATACCTTTGGTCGTGGTCCGCGCAATTCCATTCGCCTGAAGGGCAAAGGTGTTTCGCTCCGGCACGGAATGGTTACCATCACAAAGCGCAAAGCGCTTTTGGCACCAAGTAAGGGCAATGAAACAAGAGTCAATGGCGTAATAGCGACAGAGCCTCGCTTGCTGTCTTCGGGGAGCTTCCTCAGAATAGGCGAAGTTGTTTGCCGCGTGGATTTTAAAGAGGTCACATGAAGAGCCGGTTTGTCATCCGCTTTGTGGCGGGGCCATTGCACGACAAAACATTTGAGTTGGGCGAAGGTGATGCACGCACGCTTGGCAAAGGTGAGACTTCGGCAATCCGCTTAGACGAAGATGCTCTGGTGAGTCGTGTCCACGCTCGGGTGTCTCTCGAGCGAGGCATGCTTTGGATTGAAGACCTTGGCAGCCGGAATGGCACCTACATTAACGGCAAAAAAATTGAAAAAAAGACTCAGCTAAAGGTCGGTGATAAAGTGACGTTGGGGCAGCTGAGTTGCTTTCAGTGCTCTCCGTGGAATGCGTTGGAGCCATCGCGTTTTGCGAGCGTCGTTTTGACTCGAGTGACAGATGTTGCGGTGCGCATGAGAAGGCGCCCCAAGGCGGCTCTGTGGCCACAGTTTCTCGCTCTTCAGTTGGTTGTTTGCGTTGTAGTTGGGGCGGCATGGTATGGTGGAAAGAAGCTGCGCATGCGTGCCGGATTTCTCCAGTCACAAGCTCCCGTTGAAGCGACTGTTGAAGTCGGAGTTTCTCAGCCCCCTGAGCAGATTTTGACGCAGGTTCCAACACCTGAGGTGCCGCGGAACTTTATTTGGGATGAAATTGTCGCGGTGTCGCGCAGATTTGGCGATGCTCCACCGTCGGTCATGGACGCACAGTTTCAAAAGAAAGTTGAAGCCTGGATCGAAAAGTTTACCAAGGGCGACGCTCATAAAAATTTGTTTGCGAAAAAGAGTCAGTATTGGAGTCAAATTCAAAGCGCTCTGACAGAGCAGGGGCTTCCTGTAGAGCTTGGCTATCTGGTTTGGGTGGAATCGGAATTCAATCCGGCTGCGACAAGTGGTGCTGGCGCGCTGGGTTTGTGGCAATTCATGCCGGCCACTGCGCGAGATTTTGGTTTACGCGTTGCGCCACAAATGAACATTGACGAGCGAACGGACGTGGTGAAGAGTTCAAAAGCAGCAGCTCAGTATCTTTCATTGCTGCTTAAGCAATTTGGTACTGATCGATACATGCTCGCCATTGCATCTTACAATGCTGGGCAAAATAAAATAGAACGTAAAGCAATTGCGGCGCGTATTCGTCGCGCACCCAAGCCAGATTTTTGGGCTTTGCGCGATCAACTTCCTCAGGAGACAGTGGATTACGTTCCAAAGGTGCTTGCAGCTATTATCATCAATCGGAATCCGCAGCGCTGGTAATCTGCACCGAAAAGCAGTCTTTCTGCCAAGTCTTAAAATCAGCTTTGTGGTTGCGCTCTTGTAACGACTCTTCTTTGACGCCGTCTGCTCTGCAAACAAGAAATTTGCCGTGGCCTTTGTAAAAACGCGGACGCCCGATGACCCGATTGGATTGAGCAGCCAAAGCGTTTTTGTTGCGCTGAAGAACAAGGTAACTCACAGGTAGGCTGCGCAAATCTATGTTGAGCTCTTTTGCGAAGAGCATCCAATCTGAACTTTGAAAAATTTCGCCGGGTGGGTTCGCGAAAAAATGGCACCAATCTTTATTGCTGTTGATGAGTCCGCAGCTACGTTGATGCGGGCAGGGTGCAATAACTGCGAAATTCTCTTTGAGTTGCTCGCGAACCTGGATCAATCGCTGCGAGCAAAACGGAGTTCCGGGCTCGACCCACACAAGGCAGTGTGCCTTTTCAATACTGCCAAGGAGCTTTTCAAATTGGCTTTCCGTGAGTTCAGTCAGGACATGGCTCAGTAAAACAAGATCTGAAGGTTCTGTGACTATGGTGTCTGGCGGCGCACTAGAAATATTCAGATTTGTATTCTGAGTTTTCAGCTTTCTTTCTGTAAAATGCCGCGCACGCGCGGATCGATCTGATACAAGTAGGGGAGGACTTGAAACTGAGGCGTAATGCGCCAAGTAGCGCTCGCTTGCGACGCCGCTTCCACAGCCCCAATCGATGATCCGGGAAATTGAGCTTCCGGGAGTCCATCCACGGACACCAAGATCGGCCAAGACAGCATCCCATTTCCAGGCAATTCGCCGCGCGTATGTGTCATCATAGAGCTGCAAGAGCCTGTCATCGGACCAATAATCCTGAACGCCCTGCTGGGATGGGGCATCCAGGAAAAGCTGTCTGAGGAGCTGAAGATCTTTGACTTCAGCGCGAGTTTTTGGAACACCCAAAGTCATTCAGCCCTCCAGGCCGCAGGTTTGCTGAGCGCGGTCAGCAAGGAATGACAATGACACAACTCTCGTTTGCACAAAAGGCAGAGCAGCATTGGACGCCTGAGCGCGTCCGCAAGGTGACTGGCGGCAAGAAATTTTTGATTGATCCGCGGCAAGGAAGTACTTTGCTGCGTGCCCTTGGACTCCTGAATGCTGATGCCAGCATGCCTGCTGATGCACTGCGAAAGTATGTGCAAATTAACCATATGGTAGCCTTGATCGAGCCCACGGTGCAACAGTTGAGCGAGCGTTTTTCGCCGGTGCGTATTTTAGATTGTGGCTGCGGAAATTCGTATTTAACCTTTTTGCTTGCCTGGTGTTTCAAAAATGTTTGGAACAAAAAGGCGCTTATTTATGGAATAGATACCCGAGCAGATGTGATTGGTAAATCGCAGCAACGTGCAGTTGATTTGGGTCTCGATGATATTCTTCAATTTGAAAAGATCTCTGTTCAAGATTTTGCTCAGCGTCGCACCGATTTGCCTTCACCAGATGAACGCAAGGCAAGCCGAATGCACATGGTGGTTGCTTTGCACGCATGCGACATGGCCACCGACGATGCATTGGCGCTCGCCTTTGCGGAAAAGTCAGATGCCGTTGCGGTTGCGCCCTGTTGCCAAGCGGAACTTGCAAATAAATGGCGAAAGCTTTCTGCAGAGCACTTTAAGTCTGCATTTTCAGTGCTCCTCAATTCGCCCGAGCTGCGGCGCGATTCATGCAGCACATTTACCGATGCTATGCGGGTTTTGTTGTTGCGCGGCAGCGGCTACGAAGCATCAACAACCGAGTTTGTTCCTTCCAATCACACACCCAAAAACCGCCTCATTCTTGCATCGCGGCGTGGAAATTATTTGGAATCGGCGTTGCGCGAATATTTGGAATTAAAATCATCGCTCGGCGCAGGGTTGACCCTCGACGAGCGATTGAATTCAGATGCAATTGAAGTTTTGAAAAAAATTCAGGCTTAGAAAATTTTTCGATAAATATGGCAGTAAGGGGTTTTGGCTTGGTGGAAGTAGTATTTTTGATGATATTCTTCCGCATGCCAAAAATGTGCATTTTGGCGTAATTCGGTTGCCACACGAAAGCCTTTTACTGTGAGTTCTCTGATGAGCTCTTCTGCAATTTGCCTTTCATTCTCATTTTGCAGGAAAACCGCCGACAGATACTGCGGGCCAATATCTGGGCCCTGACCATCGGTTTGAGTGAAGTCGTGGGTTTCGAAAAAAAGCTTACAGAGCTGTTCAAAATTGACCTGTGAGGGGTTATAGGTGACCTCCACACATTCCAGATGTCCAGTGGTTCCTGTGCACACTTGTTTGTAGCTGGGATGCTCGACATGACCACCGGCAAAACCAACAGTTGTGGCAAGCACTCCCGGAACTTTTGCAAAGTGATATTCAGTTCCCCAAAAGCATCCTGAAGCGAATAAGGCAACAGCTTTAGGTTGGTTTTCAGCAGCTCTAAACACAAGGCTAATAGAATTCACGCAATGACGGAGATTCTTCGCTGTGAATCCTTCGCCTTCAAAAACATGGCCAAGATGTCCACCACAAGCGTTGCAGACGATTTCAATACGGCGGCCATCAGCATCGGGCGCTCGCTTCACAGCGCCTGCAATTTCATCGTCAAAACTCGGCCAGCCGCAGTGAGAGGGGAATTTATCTTGTGAACGATACAGAGGGGTATCGCAGCGTTTGCAGTGATAATACCCAGGGGAATTTGTGTTGCAGTACTCACCCGTAAAAGGCTGTTCAGTGCCCTTCTTTTCGATCACGTAAGTCTCGAAAGCAGAAAGCTCTCGTTTGTTCTTTTGCTGCGTCATGAAACTTTCTTTAGCTCCTCTAGTGTCTCGGTTGGAACCACAACTTCATAGATAGTCACGAGTGCGTTGCGGCCCTTAACTCGCACGGAATCGAGCATCCGTGTGTTGAACTCGCCAGATTCCTGGGCAGTCATATGCTGCAAAACATCTTCGCTGACAATGATATCAACCTGAAATTGTTTGGTGAGGCTTTCGAGGCGCGAAGCCAAGTTGACAGCATCTGACATCACGGTGCTAGAAAGGCGCTCAGCATAACCAACGATTCCCAGCACCATGGGCCCGTAGTGAATCCCAACACCGATTCGGATCTCCTGGTTGATGAGGCCAAGCCATTTGTCGTTGAACGATCTGAGCGCAATTTGCATATCGACGGCACAGCGGGCAGCCTTCACGGGAGAATCCGGAAACAGAGCCATAATCGCGTCACCAATATATTTATCAATAAACCCACCATGGTGTTTGATGATGGGAGCAATTTGCGTCAGGAAACCATTGATGAAATCAAAGTTTTGTGAAGGAGTCATTCCTTCGGAGATCTGGGTAAAGTTTCTGATGTCGGCAAACATGATGCTCATTTGCATTTCGACGTGGTCACCTAAATTGAAGTCAACCAAACTTTCGGAGTTGAGCAGTCGTAAGAAATCTCGTGGCACAAAGCGCAAAGAGGCTTGGTGCATTTTTTCAAGCTCTGATGCGGCTTCCTGAGTTTCTAGGTTGATGGCAAGTGCGTTTGCAAGTGTCGACAGCGTGTGCTCTTCCTCTTCACTTAATGAGTTGAGTCGGGCGTAGTCGAATTTTAAAATCCCGCGATACGATTTCGAGCCGTGCAAGGGGATGTAAAGAGTTTCGTAGCTGAGTGCGATGTGGTTTTGAAATTGATCTGTGGACCACTTCTTGTGTTCGATGAATTCAACGGGTGAATCGGCAACCGCGGGCAACACATCACGAATGGCTGCGACGGTCGATTCAACCGCGTCAATTGGGGTTGTTGAGCGCTGAAGATTAAGCACTCCGGAGAAAATCATCTCCAGTCGAGCCTTCATGCTGCGACCGTATTTTAGGGAGGAGTTTGCACGAATGCCAAGGAAAAAGGCTGCAACTGCCGCTTGGCTAGGAAGAAAGAACATGTCTTCCCATTTCAATACGCGTTGGCTTGGGTTGATAAGTTCGCGGTAGTTTGACATGCCAAAGATTATCAAAGGAATTGCGACACAGAATAAGCGCGCTACATATGAGCCTGTTCCATAATCATCTGAAGTTTGTTGATATCCAGATTCAGCAACATGCCCAAGAACAACGGCTTTGCGATAGCGGATATAGAATCCTATGCACAAGGCGGCAACCGCGATTCCGCTGCCAAGCGAATCGCGCCATTGGTGTGATTCCAGAAGAAATCTCTGCGGTGTCTGTTTATTCGCCGTCGAGGCAGCAATAAAAATAAGGGCAAAGAATATGGAAATAGCTGTTGTTGCGAGAGTGCTCCAAGACTCTCCTGAGGAAGTGCAATAAGCGTATCTGACCAGCAAAGTAAGAACGACACCTTCGAGCAAAACGCAAATGGCGCAAAGAAGGGTTTGCGCGGTTGGGGTAAGCAGGTTCGCTTGTTGAATTAAAACAACGCAGGCAGCATAGAGAACCAGGCAGATTGCGTAGTCGGCAAGAGTATTGAGAGTTTTTTGCCCGCGAAAAACGAAACGGAAGGCAATGACAAAAATTGGCATGAGTAAGGACACCAGGTTCCAAAGCACAACCGACGAAAGAGTGAGATGGTCGAGTGACATAAGCTCATGCATGTGCTGGTTCTCGGCCAACATCAATGGCCACCGTGCCGGACCTATCTCCCCGTTTTGACCTATGGCAATGAAGTATTGGATCTTTTTGTTGGCGGGAATTTCGTTGACAGCTTCAAATCGACTTTGCGTGTAACAAGCGAGCTTTTCTGGTTCCAGGCTGGGGTCGAAATCGTTTCCACCTGCGCTTTTTGATTCACATTCCACCGAGCCAAGTGCCACAAGTTGTGCTTGCGATGGCCACTCTTTGTTGGACTGAGTCGTTCTAACGCTCAACCACTCGAATTCCTCCGGGTTGAGTGTGTGAGTGAGTGAAAGCAGAGTTGGCTTTTCCTGCATCGCAGAGATGCGCTTGCGCAAATCTGCCGAAAGTGGGACTTGAACACGCATGGATTTTACAAATCGGCCCTGACCAAGGTCGAGTTTTACCTCTTTACATTCATCGGTAGGTGCATAGAAAGAGTCGCATTTGTAGGCGCGCAATTTCCACTCGCGCAGTGGCAAGACCTTATCGTGAATCACAAGTTGATTGAAGCGCTGGGCGGTATCGAAAAAATTAGCAACAAAATTGAATGCACCTGCAAGGCACATGAGTCCAACAAGCCATGCCAAACCAAGCCCCCAGCGCAGGCCTGTTTTGCCCTGCTTGGGTTCGTGGTGGAGTTCAGGGATTAACGAATGTGCAGACTCGTCGAGATCCATCCCTGGATATCTTTCCTGGCTAATTCAGATTTTCTTTGGGCACCATTACCCAATCGGCCTATCGGCACCCGCCAGAAGAAGCAGCCGGCACTTGTTGCCCACCGGTGCTTGGAATCACTGCAAGGCCACCGGAGACGGGAATATCTTGCACAGCGCTCAGCATGAAGACAGGAAAAAGTCCGAACAGAGAGACCGTCGTGCCGCTGTCGCCCGCCGAAAGAAAGTAGCGCGCCGACTCGCCCGAAAGGCCGATTCCGGGGAATGTAGGATCGCCGTATTTCTCTTTTTCCGCTGCGGGAAGCCAGGACGGGATTGCCACGTTGAAAGTCAGGTGCGCGTGAATGTTTGGCAGCGCTCGTGCTGCAAAAAGATGATGGAAGGGAGCTTTTGCTGGAATTCCAGCAAAGCGTGCATCAAAATCTGCGGAGTCATTGTTCCTCAGAATGTCGAGATAGTTTTGATTTGCCAATTCAACGCCGCAATAACCCTCCGTATCAAGACCAGAACTATTGCAGTAATTGATTTGCAGATGTCCAGTTCCAATCAGCTTTCCGTTAACCGTTTGTGGGTGGAGTGCGCTGACCTCATTTCCAAAAATCAAATTCGCCAGCATTAGACGAGAGGCTCGCCCACTTTCAAATATTTCTTGGTTGCTAAGCCCGACTCTGCCGCCACCGGGAACTTGGTTTGAATTGATAATCGACAGTTCAGCAAAGCGAATGTTCTGCAGAAGGCCCGGGCTTTGCGCTAATCCGCTGTAAAGGAGCTGGCCACCCGCGTTGATGCATTTGGTTAGAAGAAACTTGCTGCCGAGATTGTTGAAGGTGGTTGAATTATCTCGCGCTACACCATCGCGGAGAAGCGCTTTTGATTTTTCAGAGAGATTTATGAACAGTCGCGATATGTCAATTGCAATGGGGTCGGTTGTTGAGGTTGTTCCGTCGTTTCGATAGGCATTTCTCGGTGAGCAAAAGACAAGTTTCTCGGAGTCGACTTTGTCGACACTCACTGAATCAAATCGAGCCAGATAGACATCTTTGTCTGGAAAGCTGGTTGTTAAGCCTGAAATTACTGTTTCTATTTTCTTTGCAAGTCCGCAATCGCCCGTTGATGAAGACTCGCAACCCAGTTGAGTGTAAAGGTCATGCAACGCGGCAATCGGTAAGGTGAGGTTATGCGCGTGTGTTTCGCGCAAACGCGGCAAGCTTAGCACCGACGAAACGAACGCAAGTCGCAGGCTTGCATTCACGTTCAAATGTGTTTTTTTCGCCTCGTCCTCGCTGGCTGGACATCGACCCATGTCGGGTTCGACGTCTGTGGTACACGTACCTGGATTTGCATCGCTGTTGAATTTGAAACCCTGCAGATTACATTTTGGTCCTGCCATTGCCTCGTTAATGAACGCTTGTATGCTTTTCCTGAACTCAGGCACGCTAGCCAACGAAGTATTTAGATTTGGAAAAATTTTTTTCCATGAGCTGAGGTTTGCAGACACAATGGCGTCCGTTGCGTCCCAATTTTTCGCGTAGCTGCCAGCTGCTTGCACAAATGGGTCTGTGATCGAAAGTCCCTGATAAAAGTAATTTTGATTTTTATCTGCCCATTTACATTGAGTTGCTCCTGTCGGCGTCGGAAGAGCTTCGCTGTTCTTGGTAAACTCTGCAAAGAAGCGTTTTTCAATTGGGACAGCGGAAGAGGATGAGAACTGTGATTTAAGGCTGTCAACTCTCTCTTTCTGTATCGAATAAATCGCCGAAATTTGTGCTTGATGAGCCGGAGTGATTGGGTTTGTGAATTGAATGGGAGCAACAATCATGTCTGTTTGAGAGAAACAAAGCTTATGCCGCCCTGAGGAAATAATCCGCGTACGCAGCATTTCCTCAAGCGGTGTTCCGCCCTTCGAAATGAAATCCTTCATGTCAAGTGCATTCATCAAAGAGTTTCGTGCCGCACCCGTTGCATCCGAGCGACTGAGGACCTTTTCATCGGTCCCGCAGACATCAAGAGCTAATTCATCAAGCAGGACAGAGGTTTTGCTGAACTCTCGGCCAACAATTTTTCGCAATGAGTCGTTGTTTGATTTTTCAATTTCATCGAAAAATCTTGAGTAAACGTCTGTTGTAGAGAGTTTGTAGTTGAAGACGACGGAATTTCCAGCTTGATCGAAGGTCACCAATTTTTGAGGGTTCGTTAGCATTGATTTAAAGAGCTGATATCGAGTTTTCTGATCAGCTAAAAGACTCTTCGCAGGTTCCTGCGCGAGACTCGGGTTGCTCTTCACCTGATCAACGACCCGCGGATCCCAAACCCGAAAAAAGCAGTGCGCGGAAGTGAGTAGTTCTAGAGTGTCGTTGCTATTCGACAATTCGAAATCGAGCTGATTCAAATTCACAGGTGCGTTTGCATCACTCACAAAGCCGCCGGGGGCGCGATGAATGGGGCGAAGCTTTTGCACAAGGCGCGCATTGCAGCGCGATTCTATGCTGACTTTGTCGGCGCTTGCTTTAAAAATAAGGAGTGCAGCGGTTGGGTCGTAGCTTTCGAAAGCAGGCCGGGCTGTTCCAGGAGATAAGCCCGGGTCGACAACTGCATTTGTTTTACTGCAGCTTGTGCGGGTTGCTCTTGATGCGCCGCAGGCGGCCATCAACAACACACCGCTCCAAAGCATTCCGACCCGCCAAACAGCCATATTTTACTCCACGCGCCACAACATAAGGCCTCGTATGGAAATATCGGCCCCTGAGCCTGCAAAATTAAACGCTATTGCTCGGAATGGCGTAATTCCAGGAGGATTCTTTCTGCAGCGGTGACCAGAGTTGATTTGTCTGTGGAAAGAGCCTGAGTTTGGAACTTTGTCACTGGAATATCAAGGAGGTCGGCTATGAGCTTTTCAGGACTTTCGTGACAATTGAGAGCCAACATGGTTGCTGAGTAGCAGTCTTTATCTTCAAATTTGAGAGGGATTATTAGGCCCTTACGAACGAGACGTTCATGGTGCAGCTCGAGCTCTTCGGCAGGGATGCTGAGGGCAAGGGCAAGGTCATGAGCTGTTTGCGGTTTGGATTGCCCCTTGAACGCTTCTATGTGCATTTCCAGCAAACGGACACAATTGAGGATGGTTTCGGCAGGGAAATGCCAAGGATTTTGTTCGCGGGCTGTTTGAACTGAATCGAGATGTCGATCCACCGAGCTGCAGAGACATGCGCCAAACAAAATACCAAGCCAAACCAGCCGCACCCAGACCAGAAAAACCAACACAAGGAGCGGCAGACTCCCATACAAATGCAAGTTGGTGCGGTTTGAAAAGACAAATGTTGCGTAATGAACGTTTATGGTTGCGAGAAGTTGAAAGATAAGATGTGTTACAAGCGCGCCCCAAAAGGCTGCGTAGAGTCTTGGTTTTCTTTCTGGGAGTACGATAAAAAGTGCGCCAAAACCTATAATTTGAACAAGATGTCCAATAATAAATCTAAGTGCATCAAGTATTCCAAATTGCGAAAAGAAGCCCATGGATGAGTTTACGGCTTTAACAAACTCAGACGATTTTGCCGTGCTCAAAACAATTACTAATGGTGTTGCCGACAGCATAATCCAATAGCTACCAATGCGGCGAAGAAATGACCTCGTGTCTTTTGCCTCAAATATTCTATTAAAGCTGCCCTCAATGTTCACCATAAGAGCCAGAACAGTCCCGAGGAGAGTTACAAATGACACAACTCCCAAGGTGCCCGTTTGCAAATTTCCAACGAACGAGTCGATGAAGCCATTCAACTGCTCAGCCACAGCTTGAGGAAAGTTTTGCGCGAGAAGTGGCTTGAGAGTCTTTTCGAGAAAAAGCTGCAGACCACCAAAGAGCTTGAAAAATGTGAAGGCAATGGCAAGCAATGGGACGAGTGAAAGAATGAACGTGAACGAAAGCGCGCGAGAGTCGCTAAGGATATCGTATCGTTTTGCGGTTGAAAGTGCGCTATCGATAACCTTGAACGCGAGCCAGCGAAAATCATGTTCCGTTTTTTCGGCCAACTGCAGACGCAATATTCGCCGCCAGTGTTTTGGATGAACAACTCCCATCGAGACAGGCCCTTTCACACACTCCGTCACTTTTTATTTCTTGAGACTATCAGCAGTTTTTTGCGTAGATGCGGAAAAAATGTTCACCTCTGGTAAAGACAGCAGTTGAGAAAGAAAAATGTCAGCTCACTGACGCCCAAGGTTAGGTTTTGTTTCGTTAGTCTCATGGGGTGGATTCATGAATCGAGGAGGAACAAAGATGCCTGTCAAGCTGCGGACTCTTTTTAAAGTCGCGTCGGTTTGCATCGGCAGTTTGCTTCTCCTGGTTATTTTGGCTCTCGCGGCCGTGCGTAGCCCGTTCGTTTTGAATCGGGTGCTTCCTCCTGTTCAAGCGGTTCTTGAAAAAGACTTCAACCTCAAAACCAAAATTGCTCGTTTGAGCATTGATCCTTTTGCGCGAGTGGCGCTGGAAGGTGTTGAAGCTGCGTGGGCAGATCCGAACATGGGGCAGGCACAAGTTCAGCTTGAAAGCGTCCTTGTCCGTTTTTCATTTTGGCAATTGTTGAAAAAGCGATTACAGGTTTCAAGTATCGAGGTCATTAAACCGCGCGTCAAAGCCTCTCTGTTGCTGGCTGAAAAAGCGCAAAACAAACCCCCACAAAATCCACTGGCATTGATTCGCGAGCTTTTGAGCAATCCGCCAGTTGCGTTGAATCTCGATTCCCTAACGGTGCGCGACCTACAGGCCGAAGTCGCGATTAAGCAAGGTCGGCAAAGCAGCCTTGTCACACTCGACCACCTCAATGTGGACGCAGATTTCCATATTGTTCCCGAGCTTCTCAGTGCCGATGTGAAGTTGGCGCTGGGTGGGCCTGGAGTGGTTGAGAACACACCCTCAAAAATTAAGCTCACTGCGACAAATCTTTCGCCCCAGCTCCCCGCTCTGAATTTTGAATCAGCGACGCAGTTTTTCCTGCAGAGTCGCGTCGAGGTTTCCTTTGAAAACCAAGCGAACCCAACCGTTCGCATCGGCGAATCTAAAATCAACCTTTCCATGCGGCAGGCACTTCTCAATGCCCGCCTCGACAAAGCGGGAGCCTTTCGGCTGACCCTGGGTTCAGCAGATTTCGGATTTTCAAAATTGACACAAAGTGAGCTCTCACTCGCGAAGGTTTTCTCTCTTGAGAAATTGAGTGGAGAAGAATTTTCAAAACAAGTTGCCGATAAAGTTTTTCAGTCTTTGAATGATTTTTCCTTGCGATCCGACATGCAAGGAAAACTGAGCCAACTGCAGATTGCCGTTCGACTTCCCGCCAGCGGAATCGAATCTGAACTCGCACTTTCTTTTGAAGCACCCTTGGGGCTGGCTTTTGATCGTGATGGAATTAAAGTTGTAAGCAAAGATCAGGGAATCAGTTTTCAACTCGAAAAAATCAAGATGGGCGGAAGAGCATTTGCCGCTTTGTCGAAGAGTGTTCATGTCGAACAATTGTCGGGATTACGCATCGAAACTCCTGTTGAACTGCAGCTGAGTCCGGCGAGTTTTAAGACGCTTACAAAGCCGCTCGATTCGGTTCGGCTTGTAAAGATGAATTTAGCCCCGCAGATCACCTGGGGGCAGGCAAAGGAAAAGTTTGTTGAGAGTTCCCTCAGCTTTGCGCAGTCTTTGGCTGGTGAATTGACTTTAGAGGTTAAAAAACAAGCAAAGCTGAGAGATTTTCTGCTGCGTTTACTTCCCGACCTGAAAATCCTGCCTGAAACTCTCGGTTGGATCGATATCACAAGCTTAGTCAGTGGAAAAATTGTGACCGGTTGGCGCGATTTACAGATGCTCCTGGAGCAACCAAATAAAGATATTCGCAAGTTGGAGTTGAAATATCAGGTCAATTTGAACCAAGTGATTCCACCAAAAAAGTCTTCTGAGCTCGCGCTGCAATTGCCCGGTGGCTTGCAGATCAGCGGCGACGCTGACATTCAGCAACCGCTCCTGGTTAAAGAAGGCCATGTTTCAACTATTGTTCAATGGGCGAATGAACCTTTGCTCACCAACAAGATTCATTTCACCAATACCCCCGGAAAGTTGACCTTCAAGGGCGACACAGTGGCTCAGGCGTTACTGCGCCTGAGAAAAATAACTCCGCTGGCAGAGCCCCTGGGAATGTTAGGCGGAACGAAAATCAACGCTCAGTGGAACATTTCACTCGTGCATAAAGCGGCAAACATTCTTAAGGCGGTGCTGCCAGCTCCGCTGCTGATGAATCTGGATGTGGGCGCGGGCATTTCGGTTCTGCCGGTTGAGAATCCCACGATGCCGTTATTTGAAAAGAATTATCTGCTTTTGAACGGCCCGGTGAAAGCGCGATTGAATGCACAGACACGAGCGGGAAACTTCGATACAAAAATAGATTTCAACGTGCCGCGCGCAGGAACGCCCGGGTTGGCAGTTGTCGATGCAATTGTCGGGAGCTTGAAAGTTGATTCACGGACGGATCTCAAAACTGGCATGCTTGTTGGTGTTGATACGCGCATCGGCAAGGTTGTTGCAGCAAAAAGCTTCGGCCTGCCTGACGATATTCTCCCCTATTTGAATATCATTAATGCGCAAATTCAATTGCAGACTGATCTCAAAACCCGTGCCGACATCCGCAAGCTTGAAGCAACCACGGGCGGTGGTTTGTTTAGGGTTAATCTCCGCGGTGGAAGCGACCTCAAAGCAACAAACAGTCGTTTTGAAGGGCAACTTGCGGTCAAGCCGCCAAAGCTGTTTCGTTACGGAATTCGTGCGCAAGATAAAGTCAGCCTCGATGGGCTTGTCAGGGTCGGCTGGGAACTCACACAAAAAGAGCAAAAATCGCTGCGTCTCAAGGGTCTTGTGAACCTCGATCGTTTTTCGGCTCAGCATCAACTCGGCGGAATCAAGAATGCGGCCGGAAGAATTCCATTTCAGCAAGATCTTGAGCTGCCCAATTTCAAAAGCCTTCGCTGGTCGTATTTGATTCAAGACAATCCCTTCAAAAGGGTAGACACCTCAAAGTTTGTGCCTCTTCTGACAGATGATTCACTGCTGACCATCGAGGAACTTAATGCTTTGGATAAACGTTTTGGCCCGATGAGAATGCGGGTTTCATTGCAACAAAACATGCTGACAATAGATAAGCTTGATGCAGACATTTTTGATGGAGTTCTTGCCGGGCAGGGATTCGTCGATATCCAGCCCTCGCGACTATTGGCTGGTTTGCAAGGGCGAGTGAGCAAACTCAATACCTCACTTCTCTCAAGTAAACCGCAAAAGTTGCCGCCTGCGCCTCTCAGTGCTCGCTTGGCTCTCGTTGTGGATTTAGGAAAAGCATTGATTGAAGGTCGAGTCGATGTCACGGAAATCGGTCGCAATCAGCTGTTGGCCATGATTGATGTTCTCGACCCAAGCGGAGCAGATCCTCTTCTCAATAAAGCGCGTTTGGCACTTGGGATTGGCTATCCGCGCTACGTAGGTCTGCAAATGCAGCAAGGTTTTCTTGATCTAGATGTAGCGCTGGGTGGGGTGGTTGATAACCAAATCAAAATACCTCACCTTCCTCTCACTCCCATCATCAACGCAAAAACCCAAGATTTGGTAAAAACAATGCGCGAGGTGCCAATTCAATGAAGAAGATTTTAATTGCTCTGGCTTTTGCTCAAATGACGAGTGCTTGTGTGCCGACCCTGGTGGTCATCGACCGCACGACATTGATTGAAGAGGAAAGTGCAGGAGACTGGCCAGACCTTGATAAAGTGGCAGGACAAAAGGCTGTTGATTTTCGTCCAAGCGTTCTTCCACCCGCATCGACAGAGAAGCGCAAGCAACGAGCTTATCAGGTGATAGATGGTGACTATTCTCTTGGCAATCAAATGAAAAAGTAAGGAGGCTCGCAATGTTGAAGAGAGTCTCCAATCAGCCACGCAGGTGTGCGTTAGCAAGAACATCGCATGCTGTTCGCTTGCTGGCACTTTGCTCTGGTGCATTGAGTGTTTCGTCTGGGTTTGCCGCCGAAGCGGTACGAATGCCTCGACTAGAAACATTAGAGAAGCTGACCGTTGGCCCAGACAATCATTTTCAGGTTGCAATCTCAGCAAGTGAAGAGCGCATCTATTTTACCCGCAGCTCAAATCTAGCCACCCGCCTCTTCTGGCGCGGCTTGAAAGGTTTTGAATCGCTTGGCCAAGTGCAGCCCTTTGTAAAGGCCGAGTTCGATAGCAAAGATCCGGCTTTGAGTCCGGATGGCCGCCGGATCGCTTTCACCTCGTTCGAATCGGCAGCACGCGGAGATATCTGCGTTCAAACAATAGAAAATGGACAATCGGCAAACCTCTGTGCCGAAGAAAAGTCGGCATCCGAGCAGCCGTTTTGGCTCGGCAGCGATGTGATTGGATACGTGCGGCGACCTACCGGTGCAAACAAAGCGCAGCTTGTGACATTCAATTTGGCCAGCAAAGAAAAACGCGTGCTTTTTGAAGACCAAATTCTATCTGCGCATGCCGACAAAGATTCGCGTTGGATTGTTTATTCTTCGGCGCAAGTGAATGGGCAAAGTGAAGACAACCTTGAGCGTGTTTTGAAAGTTTATCGTCTTAATGATCAGAAAAAATGGCCACTGCGCATTGCACTGCCTGGCTTGAGTGGATTTCCGCATTTTGATGAACGCAGTGAATTTGTTTACTTCGCGCAATTTTCCAACGACACCAATGGCGACTCGCGGATTGATGGTAACGACAATGGGGTGTTATTTCGCTTTAAGGTGAGCCAGCTCGAAGAAAACAATGCAGTGCTTTTACCCGAGCAGCTCACAACCGCAGAACAAAACTGCAATTACCCTGCTCCCGGACGCGATTATTTATACATGACATGCGCATTCGAAGGCGCGCTAGATGTCTATCGGGTTGCCAAAACCGGGCTCGTGCCAACGTCATGGGGTGAAAAGAATATCGTTGATGCTTATCGCACCAGCCGAAGTCTTGCCGAGCGTACATTGCTCATCAACACCCTGCGACATCGCTTTGAGGCGTATCGGAATACCGAGTCATTGGAGAAGGTTTTAAGCCATCAT
This sequence comes from bacterium, assembly GCA_009918675.1. Lineage (GTDB taxonomy): Bacteria > Bdellovibrionota_B > Oligoflexia > Silvanigrellales > Silvanigrellaceae > RFOM01. The sequence continues at coordinate 16,716 of RGDM01000013.1, read as the reverse complement.
ATTCTGACAGGCGAATATCAGGCAGCTCTCTATTATTTGGATTTTGTCGAAGCAGGTGCCCCGGCAGCAGATAGGCCGGGCTATTCTATTTTGCGTCATCTGCTTGAAGTTTTGCATTACAGAGCGCGGGAAAAACTCGATCAAATTTCTCCTGATTTCTTTGCGCTTCTTGATGAAAAAAGGAAAATTCTTGAGAAGGAACGCGGAGCTTTTAAAGGTTTCGCTCAAGTGGGGCTGAGCTTTGTTAACCTTTCGATGAGAAAAAACAACGAGGCACGTGTGCAATGGGCTTCGGTGGCATTTCAAAACCTGCGTTCGTCGCTGGAGCAGTATCTTTACTTGAACCTAACCCGAAACCTTCTCGAGCAGAAGGCGATTTCTGTGGACGCCTGGTTTGATGCCTCAGTGCGCGGAGCGGAAAGTCGCGTTCTTTCTGAGGAAGCGCGAGCCTACATTTCCTCGCAAATTCTGCAAAAGATAGCAGACGATTCAAGGTCGGCAGAAGCGCGTTTGGCAAAAATCGAAGTTCTTCGCAAGAAAGCAACTCCAGACGGAATCCTTGCTGTTGTTCTTCGCTCGCAGGAAATTCTTCTCAAGATTGCGCTTGCAAAGAATGAAGCTGATGAAGACAAATGGTTTGCTGAGTTCAACAAGATCGCAAGTCAAGTGAATAGTCAGTATGTGGTGAATCGGGCGGTCTCTGTTCAGGCGATTCTCACTTTGGCTGAATTCAATAAGAATCGGGTAATGAGCTATGTTGCGTCGAATTGGTTAAGCACAGCAAAGATCAGCGACACCGAGTACATGCATGCACGCGAGCAATATGTTGGTGTGGTGCTCGACAAGGGCTATGGTCTTTGGGCGCAAGGTGATGCCACGTCTGCTTCGCAGGTCTTTTACTCGTCGGTTCGTCTCACAGACGACCAAGAAGCTCATCTGGCTTTTGTCTCAACTCTCTTGCAGGGCGGCAATCGAAAACTTCTTGATGAACGCTATGCGAGTTTAAAGAGTGCGTCTTTCACAGCGGCAAATCTTGATTTTGCCAAATCAGCTCTGCTGCTTTTCGATGACCTTTCGCGCAAGGAAGCGAATGCGACGAACTTGTTGGAAGAAGCGGAAAAGCTTTTGCTCAATTTGAAAGAGGATGGTTCTCGGCCTGCGGGTAAACATTTTTTGCTTGGATATATCTCTCATCAAAAAATGTTGCGAAAGATGAAAGGCTTCACCTTTGATCAAGACCTTAGTCAAGCTGCACATCACCAATACATGATTGCGCTTGACCTCGCTCGGCAAAGTAGCCGCATGTCGGGACGCATTTTGCAGAATCTTGCCATGCTGCATTTCTCGACTGGGCACTTTGGCCTTGCCTCGGGATACTTTACCGCGCGAGAAAAGCTTGGCTTCGAAGATGACTTGTCGCGCATGGCCTTTGATGCGCAATTTGCGCAAACACTGTATCGCAACGGCGAATTTGCCCGTGCCTGCGACGTTTCAGCGCATGGTCTGGCGCTTGCAACGAAATTGAAAAGTAACAGCGAATTGATTCATGCCTGGACCGAACGAACTGCCTTTTATCTTTCGCAAGCAGGACGCTTTCTTGAATCTGCTGATCACTACCAAAAACTTCTTGCTGCAATCGGCAGTCGAAACGACGAGAATGTTCTCAAGGCTCGGTTGATGCTTGGCTGGGTGCTTTGGCATGTAGGTCAATCAAAGAAAGCGACACAACAATTTGATCAGGTGCTGATGCTTTCGGATAAATTGTCACGACGCAAAGGTGAAGGAATTCCCGGCGACGTGATTGATTTTCATCCCGATCGCTACAAAGCCTTGGCTCTTGGGTTTCTCGCCCAGCTGAGCTCTTCGCCTGCTGCCCGCCTTCCGTTCCGTGAGCAACGCTTTAAGATTCTTCAGAGCTGGGAAAGCGATTTGAAGTCTTATGCACTTGGAAAAGACAATTGGGCTCGTTTTGTATTGAAAGATTGCTCTTTGCAGGCAACAGATCTGTGGTTGGGGAACCGTGCAAATGAAGCACGTGAGCAGTTGGAATCGTGTCTACGCAAGGCATCAAGCACGGCCGATGATTCGGGCGAAGCAGCCGATGAGTCGATTCTCGAGACTCTGAGGGTGAGCTGGATGCTGGCACAACGGATGGCGGAAAAGCAGGTCAGTTTGTCGAAAAATGCTCTTGACGATTATTTTAATCTTTCGCGCCGTGCTCTTTCGAAGTTGGACGCTCTTGCCGGAGCGAGTCGCCCAATGGCAAACCATTGGCTCAGGCTGCGTGCCGAAAACACCGCGGCCCGGCGTGTGTTGATTCCTGTCGGCCAGCGTGATTTTCTGTCTCAGGCAGATGCTGAGAGTGAATTGCAGAGATTAGCAAACTCGGAGCGAATTGAGCTTTTGAGCGCTGGAGAACGAAGTGCACTAGCTCAGCACATTGCGGCGGTAAAGCTGCGTCTCGCTCAACTGAAGAAGGAGAAATGAAATGAAGCCTCGCAGTGAAAATTTCATGGCTCAGGTTAATTCTCTCCGCGCAGCAGCGTGTATCGCTTCGTTTGCGTTTGTTGTTTCTTGTAGTGACAATAAACAAGAAACTGCGCCTGATTTGACAAAGTTTAGCGGCATCTACAGCAGCTATTTGAAAAGTTGCGGCGAATGTCATGAGCCAAATAATATCGACGCATACAAAGACAACGTGCCAAACCTTGATTTGTCGACAGAAGATGCCGCCTACACGTCATTACTAAAGTCCGTGGAAATTCGAAAAAAAACCGGCGCAGGATGTCCTGCTGCAAAGTATGTTGAACCTGGACGGGTGAGCAGTTCTTATCTTTTTGCTGTGCTTGACTCCGAAACTGCTGATTCGTTTGCAACAGGTGGAAATTCTTCCTGCAAGCCACTTTATCACACCAAAAAGGATGGGGGTGTGGCGAATGAGCCAAGTGCAGAACAGAAAACTGCGATTAGTAACTGGATCAAAAACGGCGCTCTTCGCAATTAAGAGCGCCGTTTAGGGATAGGCAGAAAATCGTGTAACGCAGAAAATCCGAGAGGAGTCTCTCGGATTTTTTTAATACCGTGCGAGGAATTGGCTAAACTTCGACCACAGCTGACTCGCAGAGTGCGTTGGTTGGCCGTAGGGGCTTCCTGGCAGAGATGCCCATTGACGAGACAATCCATAAGCGGCGCGCTCGAAATCGCTGTAGCCGCCGATATTCACAACCGTGCTGTAGTAGCCAACATCTTTGATAAGCTGGATAGCTGCGCGGTCTTGGCTCTCGGGAGAGAAGTCTGTCAGGCCTGCTTCTCTGCGCAGTTGATCCCAGGTTGTTGAGAGGAATTGATAACGGCCCGCGGCATCTGAACAAAGTCCATAAGAGCATTGAATCGCACGTGGATGACCATCATAGCTGTAGAAAGGAACTCGGGTAAACATGAGATCATATCTATCATTCGTTCCCTCCGCGTATGCGATGGTGTCCAGGAATGCACGAACATTTGCTGAAAACAGACTTTTCAAACTTGATTTTGCGACATGAGCCCGAAAAACATAACCTTGTTTGAAGCTACAGTCGGGAAGCATTTCAGAGGTTGTGATGGAATAGTGAGAACCTTCGTAAGAAGGAGGCGAGCTTAGCATGATCTTCGTTCTGGCTTTCAGTGTGCACTTTTCGCTGCCAAGGGCCAGTGACGAAGAATCGGCCGTCGTCTTCTTCAAGAGGGTATCCGAATCACCAATGACAATGAAATTCTCGCCGTCGCTTTCGACCATGAGAGCATCTGAGCCTTGGCTCGGCATTTGTCCACAAGCAGCCAACGCAAAAACGGCGACAAGGTTGGCAATGAGCAACAGGCGTTTCATAGGGATAGCCTCCACGACAAACGCAAATGCGTCGTCCAGGCCGCAATTAGCAAGCCGGATGCCAAACAACCAAGACGTAATCTTTGGTCTTTTAGGCAGAATGAGTGTCTAAGGATTGGGCGGGTGGCAAGGTGATAGGCGGCAGCCAATGAGATGCCTGAAGGAGAAGCTCGTTCAGCACAAATTAAGGTGCTGGGTATGTGAGAGTTCCTGAGTAGAGTTCAAAAGCACTTCCAAGTAAACCGGGGAGAGCGGAAGGTGCCTGGATGCGGATTTTGACTCGATATTTGTCAGCTGCATTCTCAGTTAAATTGAGAAGTGTGTTGTCGATCGTGAACGAAGCGGTGGTTCCATCCGTGAGAGTCTGGCTCAAAGTTTTAATTTCCTTGTCGTTGCTGTCTTCAAAGATTGTTGCGCTGATCTGAAATCCTTTCACAGGTCCAGCGAGATTCTCCAACTGAAAATTCACATCGAGTTTTGTTTTGTCGGTGAATTTGGCAATTGGTTTGCTGCTTTGGTCAGAGGCAGGTTTGAGTTTTAGGGTCGGTTCAAGAGATGTTATGTAGGCTTTCTTGGTTCCGGTTTTGAGTGTCACGCTGGCAATTATCATTTGATTTTTAGATGCGTTAACTGATTCATCGAGACTGAATTGTGAGGTCCAAATGCCGTCGCCTGAGAAAAGATCGCCTGCGCTTGCGTCGTCGTGCATCAGCCAGTCGTAGGCGGTTGCGCCATCCCAAAGCTTAGCTGCGTCTTTAAAGAACGTTGTTGACGAAAGTTCAACCTTTTCAACCGGTGCTGGCGAAAGTTTTAAATTGCATTGAAACTTTAGATTTGCACTCAATATTGCTGGGTCCTTTGATTTAGGTGTGCGCAGATGATCGCATTTAAAATAACCTTGTTTTGGAATTCCATAGCCATAATTGTATTGCCAAGGAATCGTCGAATCGAAAACGTCTACTTTGCCATTGTAAGTTAAGGCATCGAGAGAATTGGAGAGTGTTTCTCCGTCACCGTCGACATCGGTATCAAGAACATTGGGAACACCGTCGCTGTCGATATCTGGATTTGCGGTAAAATTCGTTGAATATTCGGATTCAAATTTTTTGAGTTCTTTGTAGGACCCCAGTGTTTGAAAATCTAAGTCTGAATGTTGACTACTTTCGAGTTTGCCGTCTCGAACCACAATGGTTCCAAGTTGGCCTCCGCTATTTCCGAGTTTGAAAATACGTTGAATTTTTCCGTCTGAAGCAGTTTTTTGTAAATAAGCTTTCGGTTCAAAACTGCCATCCAGCAACACGCCATAGTATTTGCCGCTCACAGGGACATTTTCGATTTTGAAATTTGTTTTGTCGACTTTGATTTCATCAGACTTGAAGACTTCATTCGTGCTGCTGTCCAACAACAAAAAAACTCCGCCAGCAAACGAGCTCGTTGCCGGAGTCCAATCCGCAAACGCACCCGTCACAGTCACTGTGTCGGTGTTGGTGTCATCAATCGTTTGAATCGGCTGACGTCCGCATGAAGAGGTCAGCAGCAGCGCAGAAACACCGCTTGTTGCAACTAAAGTGAGCCACCTGCAGAACGAGGTTTTCATGGGTCACCTCGCCCGAGAGCTAAGCCAGCACCCAGCTGAAATTGTAAACCCTGTGCACGCAGTGCTTGGGTGTGGCCTTTGAATGTGGACTGCATCACATAGCCTGTCATGCGGAAAATGAGCCCCAATGGACCCATGTAGAGCCCGCCAATTCCGCCGCTGAAGGCAACACGCCAACCCAGTTGTTGATCAAGTCGAGTGGGCGCGGTTGCGCTGAGGGAAGCACTCGCTTGCGTTTCATTTCCCGCGAGTGTTGCAACCCCCGAGACGAGATAATCGGCCTGAAAGCCCGCATCAAAATCGACATTGGTTGACAGGTGGCGGACAAGAAAAATGTCTGTTCCTAGTCCCCAACTCCGCCAATCGGGAGCTTTGGAATTTTTTGCCAATGCCGCCATCCAACCCGTGGCAGCTGCGGTTTGCTGATTGACGAGTGAAAGTCCGTAGCGAATCGACTGAGTTTTGTTGAGCGCATTTTCAACCGAATGACTGTAGCGGGTTTCTGTGAGAACTCCTGTGGTGCTGCGCTGCTTGGCTTTCACAGGGTCAACTGATGTGTCCCAGTAGGGAGCTTCAATATCTGCCGAAGAGATTCCATAGGTGGCTTCAAAATGCCAAAGCGAATTTGAGTTGGCTGCTGAAGGTGGTTGTGTTGCAGTTTGCGGGAAAGATGTTGATGTGCCGGTTGCTCCCGGGCGCTCATCCGCGTGCGCGAAAGCAGAAACCAAGCTCAAACACGTGGCGACCCACGGAGCGCTGTGTCTGCAGTCATTTTTGTACTGGTGACAAGCCAACCCCAAACCTCCCAATACCTAAAGCTGGTATCGGAGGTTTGTTGGGCGAACTGTGGGTGTCAGGGTTCTGACGCTTTTGCGTCGGGAGTCTTAAGCAATTTTCAAGGCATTTTTATTGCAGTTTCGGATTGAGGGAGACCGCTCACCCGACCAATGCGTCCGCCGCCGGGAAGTACAACGGAACACTCAATTTCCTTTGTGACAACCTCGGCAAATGGAATTGGAAAGGCTTTTTTACGCGAGCGGGTTGTGAATGGTTTTTCGTCGATGCCATTGCCAAGGATCTCGGGCAGCGTGACCTGGTCGATAACGCGCGAAGAGTTTTTAAATGTCCATTCGTGTTTGATTTCGCTTTTAAAGCCTGCGGGTGCGGCGATGCGAGTCAGACATTCAATCGATTTGTTTTCAGAGTCTGCAAGAATTTTTCCTTCAACAAGCCAAACCCCCAGCGGAGGCAATGGTCTGGCAGCAATCAAAAGAACTGCCGCTACAGCAATTCCTTTCCAGCTTTCAGAGAGTAAAATTCGCAGAGGATTGACTTGCTCACGTTGTGCCGACGGCGAAGAATTGTTTGGCCTCTGACGCGAAAGAGAAACGCAGACGTGTGAAAGCAGAGAGGTTGAAATCAAAACAAGCGTGCTGGAGGTCATCAGTGCTGGCTGCCATGTGACACTGATTAAACCCACAACGAGCAGAAGAGCTGTTGTTACAAGGATGAGACGATACCAATAACTTTCCCAAAATTTATTGAACAGAGGGTCCCAAAGTGTAGAGCCAGCAATCACACTGACCAAAGTCAACCATTTCCAATTTTCTGATTTCCACAGAAGAGGTGCTGCAAAAAAGAAAATATACTGAGCTGCACTTTGTTGTGAAACGAGCTCAATCCAGGCAATAGCTTTGTGTCGGCTGTGTGGAAGGAGTGCGCCGAGCAATCCTGCAGCAGCAAAACAACCTGCAAATAAAACGACTTTATGTATGCCCCAAACGTTGTGAGAAATTAAAAACGCAGAAAAAATTCCCCAGCTCAATGAGAGCCAGGGAATGATCTTTTTAATTTGCTGCGACAACGTCATTTGCCTTTGATATCTTCACCGCCCCACAAGCAGCTGCGGAATGGATTGGTTTGTTCACGTGCAGCGCATTCCATGCGGCATTGGAAACGAGTGACTGTTTGCTGATAATGGAGCTTACCAGCCTGACCGCGAATAATACACTGATTGACTGGATGTTGCCGAAGCACTTCACTTCCCCACTCACAACGGCGGCCGGGGTTGCTTTGTTCTTTCGCTGAGCATTCGCTTGCACACTCGGCACGGCTGCGTTGCTCTGCAAAGATCACAACCTGGTCTGCTTGAACAATCTTACACGCATCCATTTTTGCAGCCGCTTGCGCAGCCGCTTGTGCCGCAGCGGGAGCAGCGGCTGCCCCTTTTGCTGCTTCCGGTGTAGGCATCGGAGCTGCCGGAGCCGCTGCAGCCGCAGCTGCTGGTTCGGCGAATTGGCAGCCTTTCATCAGCACACTGATGCCGTTCTTTTCGTTGACCGAAATAAGTTCATTAAGAGCTTTCGCACAAAATTGAACGCAGCCGACGCCGAAACCTGTTCTTGCAACACCATCGGTTGTGGTGCCCGAACCAACGACGCTGAAATTGCCACCAGCATCTTTTTTGACAAACGAGAAATTAAGACGGCAGAAGCGATCACCGAGCCCTTGCAATCCAAGCGGCGCAGAGACGTCCTCGTCAAGCATTGCTTCCTCTTTTGCAGACAATGAATTTGTTGATGTGTTTGTATTTGAGGTTGGGCCACAGGCAGCAAGGCTTGTGAGTGCAAGTGCAAAGGCAAAATGTTTGACTCGAAAATTCATTCGGAATCCCTCCATCAGACGAACGTGATTTCGGATCGGAGGTTCTTCACAATAATCCGAGTTATAAATAAAAAGATATGTGTTTACGATCGCTTAGATGAGTGTTGATTCCCCGGCAGCAGTCGTATCAGAGGTCAATGCGCGCTGTTGCTGAAAGAGTCCAATCTTGCTGTACGCCCGAAACACGGTCCAGCACACTTCGAACGGGTTCCGGCAAATTCACCGCAGCCTTCACATCGTTTGCGACTGAATTTGGAATGCCGCCTGTAAACTCTCCCAAGCCTCCGGCTTTTGCGAGCGCAAATTCGACACTCGAACGAGTGCTGATCTTGTTCCCCAGACTTGCACGCGCCAGCCAACTTTTGTCAGTGAGGTTGCAAAGCCCCGCGAACAACACGGTTGAATCATTGAAATTGCCCGGAGCAATGAGCGTTATATTTGCCGCGACATAGCGATTGGCTAAATACAAACGCGGACTTTGTCCATTCACAAAGGAATACGCCTCCAGCGCGACATCGGAATAGCCCGCATCATTCCAAAAATATTCGAGGCTCAAATTCGCCGTGTCGCTGTCTGAATATTTCAGGTCGTAACGAATGCCCGTCACAATCTGCGCGATTGCTTTTGAGGATCGATCGTCAACAACGAAAGCAAGGTTACCCAGCGAGTTTGTTGAGCGGCGGTAGAATTCTTGTTTGCTTTTGCGGGTCCAAGCGCTTTCAACAACGAGATCAACCGGGCCAAGACCGGTGCTGAGGTCAAGACCAAAACGCAGGGGTTGATCTTTGCCGCCGGCAACAGTTCCGGTCACTTCACCACTGAAATCGCCAAAGCCGTAGTTGAGCTCTGCGCGGCTCGCCAAAGTGGGAGAGTTGGCTTTGCTCGCATTTTCAAAGTTGACCAGCGCATACAGGTTATTGCCAGACTTCTCAAAAGGCATATGCAGCTTGAGCAGATTCGTACCTGGTCGCACATCGTAGGTTGCAAACGGGTCTTTGGGTTGCACGGCAAGAAAATCGGTGGGGTTCCAGAAACTCGCCGCACCCCATTTGAGTTTTTGTTTTCCCACAGTGGTAAAAACGGATCTTTGTCCGCCCCATTTCACCCACATTTCGTAAATGTCGATGTTTAATGCTGATGTTGGTGCTGCGCCGTTGGCTTCAGCTTGAGCGCTTTTTCTTTGCGAAATGGCACCTTTCGCAAAGCCGCGAAGGTCATCGCTGGGGCGAGAATCTAAGTAGAGCTCTGCGCTTGTAGACTGTGACAAAGGTGCATCGCCAATGGAATTGGCCTTGCCCTTTGTGAGAAGAGTTTGCAGCTCGAGACGGCCGCCCAGGGTGAGTGTTTCGGGCGATTTTTGTTCGAGCGCAGTGGGGGTTAACATGCGCGATTCAAGCTGCGCTGGTTGCTCTTCTTGGGTCGGTTGAACAGATTTTTCTTCTTTTTTGGGCTGTGTTGGTTTTGCAGCCGCGGGTTGAAGCTGCGTGGTACCCTGTTGCGCTCCACCAAACATCTCGTCTTCCAATGTCGAATTCCCGGCGCGTGCTTGCGGTGCAGAGATGACAGCGACAAGTGCAGAAAAAAGAATCGAGCGGCTTTTAGATGTGAGGTAGTTCATCATCGACTTTGCGACTCCAACCATGCCTTTGTGAAGATATTTTCTGGAAGTGGATCGAGGTTCGATTCGCGCAGAACAACCGTCGTGCCGTTGCCTTTTTCCACTTCATCAATAATGCGTATTTGTTTGGGGATGTAGACATCCGCTCCTTTTGACTTGCTGAATTTTTTGTCCCAGCCCGGGTAGTAAAGGGTGCGGAGGAGTTTGTCGGAAAGTGAGCGTTCTTGCCGCTTGAGAATATTGCGGCTGTCTTTGTCGACCCACAGGTGAAGCAACGGACTCGCCACATCAGCCTCAGGTTTTGCACTGAGGGAAATGTGCAGAACATCAAATTTTCCAAGCTTTTCCTCACCAATAAACTTTGCAGTGTATTCAACGGCAAGCTTGGATTGATCGAAATCGGAGCGGCGAGAGTTGGTTCCGCCAATTCCTGAGCGGTCGGTGCGGCGTTCCCATTTTCCTAAAGCGGGTTCATACAGGAATAGGTTTTTCTCAAGTCGGAGATAGCCTTTACCTGCTTCACTTTTTGGCTTGGTAAAGAGAATCATCCATTTTTCATCACCATCCCGGCGAAAAACTGTGGCTTCAAAAGCTTGCGTGACTTTGCCTTTTTCGGTTTGCTCCACAAACACGGTTGATTTGTAATCACCCGAATTGCGTTGGCGGTCGTCAATCTCAACAACCAATTTTTTCAACTCAGGTTCTGACATGGCCCAGGCTTTGTGTCCTGCAAAAAGCGGAAGACTCAGGGCGACCATTAAGAATTTCACATGTGTTTTTTTCATCTTTAAACTCCTTACTTACCTTGATTGAGCGCCTGCACTGGAGGCATTTGGCTCGCTTTTTGCGATGGGTAAAACGCAGCGATTGCGGTCAATACGGGTAGAAACACGATTGCCAAAACAAGGTGGCTGGCTTTCAGAGACAGTGAAACGACATCGGTCATGAGGAAGACACGCAAGCCTTTGTTGGAGATTGGGATGTGCGCAACATTGATACCGTTGACAATCACAAGGCCGAGCAGACAGCCTGCAAGTGCTCCCATCAAGCCAAGCAAGCCAGCCTCAAGCATGAACAGGGTTCTGACTTGTGGTTTTTGCATACCGATGGCGCGCAGCGTTCCAATTTCTTTTGTGCGCTCGCGCACGGTCATCCACATGCTGTTGGCAATTCCGGTGGCAATGATGAATCCCAAAATAGCCACCAAAAAAACCGACAATGCATTTAAGCTTGTGACGATCCAGTTGATGAACGAAACTTCGTCATCCCAGGTGGTCAGGTCGAGACGCAATCCTCGCCAGTCTTGGCTGGTGATTTTCTGAAACTTGAAAAAGAACGGACGTGGGTCGTGCTCGAGAAGTGTGAACCCGGCTTTACTCAAAACACTTTCGAGTTGTTTACGAACTTCATCTGCGCGGGTGATGTCTTTCAAATAGATCCACACTGCACCCGTTGTATCGGAACCGAAACGACTGAGGTCTTGAACGATTTGACGTGGAACGAAAACACTGAAATTGCTCAAAAAGCCCATATCGCGTGCGATGGCAGTCACCGTGAGGTCAACAGAGTTTGTTTGCCCGCCGTTCGCTTCAGAAATAAAAGTGACCGTATCGCCCACTTCAACACCCAGTTTTTTCGCTTGAGCCGCAAAAATGAGGATTGTGTTTGGTTTTCCGAAATCGGCAATGTTGCCCAAAATTTTGTCTGAACCGTCTTTTTTGTATTCTGACTGCTCAGCAAGTTTGATGTCTTTAAGGAAATCGGATTCTTCAATAATCAGGCCATTCAATCCTGTGTTGAAAGAACCCCCGGGGCCAATCAAACGCCCCCAGCCGCGTGCGCGATCGGTGACCTTAGCCAGACCCTTGACGTTCTCCTGAACAAGTTTGCGGATCTCTTCCCGGTTGGTGATCAGGGGCGTGGCTGAATTGGACCGCTGCTTATAAAACCCTGCCACGTTGATGTGGCCTGTTGATGTGAGGGTTGAGGCTTCAATTAATTTTTCCGAGACTCCTTTGCTCATGCTGAGAAGCAGAAGGAGGAGCAAAGACACGAATGCAATCGCAGAACCAAGCAAGAGTGTGCGTCTGCGTGCTTGAATCAGATTTCGGAATGCAATGATGAGAAAAGTCCACATACGGGTTTTACTCCCTGTCCTGCATGGCCGCTGCAGGCGAAATGCGGCTCGCCATAAATGCGGGATACATTGTAAAAATCTGCGCGAGAATCGCGACAATCAAGGGTGCTACGAAAGCTAATCCGGTTGAAACACTTGGGTACAAGCGCGGCCCACCAAACAGGAAACTGACAAAGTCTGAGGGTGCGGCAACTCCGCGGACTCCCAGGAATGAGACGAGCGTGACCGCAAGAAGCGAGCCGGCCAGAGTGGCCAATAAGCTGATGGTGAGGGTTTCCACAAAGAACATTCGAAGAACGAAAGCGCGCTGTGCCCCAATTGCGCGAAGTGTACCAATTTCTCGCGTGCGTTCGAGAGTTGTCATCATAATTGCGTTGTTGATGATGGCCATCGCAACAATCAAAATGATTCCAACTGCAGTCAACAAGACAGCACGAATCACCGACACAAGTTGGCCCAAAGTTCCAGACGCCTGCTTCCAATCCACAACCTTCAGATTCAGTTTTGCATTTTTGAGTTGGCTTTCGAGCTCAAGGCGCGTGATGCTCAGCAAGCGTGGATTTTTAAGCAGAACAGCCGCGTTGATGATGAGTCCTGAATCAAGTTCGCGTGGGTCGTATTTTCCGCTGACAGCGCGCTTGAATTGAAGAGTTTGCTTGCCGCCGCCCGCTGCAGCTGCTGCTTGCTGAGCTTGAGACGCCGATGATTTGTTTTCGGAGCGCGACTCTATTTGTGCACCGGCACCAAACAACGAGTCTTCGATTGAGCCAGTTTCCACCGCTTTTACTTCGATTTGCTTGCGCAGTTCGTCGAGCTCCTTTTGCCCTTCGCTGCTCATGCGGCCGTATAACTCTCGGTAGCTCACCATATCGACGAAGTTAAACGCGCCAGCGAGATCGGAACTTTCCAAGCCGGAGAACTGATACAAGCCATAAATTTTAAGCGGGACTGTCTTGAGGTATCCACTGCGGGTATACGAGCGGAGGTTAATAGTATCTCCCACTTTAAATGGATAAAGGCGGATCTCCGGAGCTATTTTTTTATAAAAGTAGTCGTAGCGTTCGGCGAAGTTTTTATCATCAATTGTAAGGAATTGTTTGACCAAGGTTTCAAGGTTGTCGTCGCTCGCTTTAAGGAAAGACTTCAAGCTTGCAACTATGTCAGCGCGTTTGCTGCCAGTAAGGTACACCGCAACTTCGAGGTATTGCTTTGGCAAGTCTGTTGCGGTGGTTTTCAAAGCAACATCACCAGCAATTGTCTTGCGCTGTTCAACCAAACCCTTGCGCAGACTATCGAAGCCTCGTGCAACGATGTTTTTGATTTGCGTTTCATAAATACGGTTGCTCAAAAGAATTCCGCGCTCGCCTGCGGGAATATTTTCTCCGTCAATCACCTTGAATTTTTTGAAGACGTCAGCAAATTGCGAAGGATTGGTGCCCATATATCGGAGGTAAAGAGGTTCCTTTTCTCCTGACAACGGAGCAATTTTGGATTCGAGAAAAATTAAACTGGTTTCTGAGTCTTGTTTCAGTTTGGCCCAAAATTCATTTGAAAGAGCCGTGTCGACGTCTGCGATTTGTTTCTTGATATCTGCAGGAACACCGGAAATCTTCAATTCGTTTTCCAGGTCCGAACGAATATTGCTAAGATTCGCTTTTACAACCTCAATACTAGAATCAATCTCAGTTTGGTTGCCAGACTTCACTGTGGCACGAAATCTCTCAAACAAATCATCAAGCACATTTCCACGCGCGAGAAGAGCGTTTTCAAAACCAAGCGGAACCACGTTGGCGACGTTTGGATTTTTCAAAAGCTCTGCTTTGACATCTTCAAATTTTGGAATTTCACCGAGATCATCGCGACCGAAGAATCCACTGCCGAAAAGAGCGAGATCATCGCGAGCCTCTGCAGAATAAACCTGTAAGTGTCCTGCGACGCTGCCGATGATGCTTTGCGACATTGTGCTTTCGACACTGCCGAGCAGTGAAAGGCCAAAGACAACGAGAAAGCTGCCTGCCAGCAGAATTCCACCAACAACAAGAGTTTTGACCTTGTGTAGGGCGAGATTTCGAATTGCGACAAGAAGCAGAACTTTAAGCTGCTCAAACATTTTTACTTCCTCACGTCTTCAATCACTCGACCATCTTGCAGGCGAACAATGCGTTTGGCGTGTTCAATCACTTTTGGGTCGTGCGATGAAAAAATGAATGTCGTTTTTTGCTTCTCGTTGAGCGTCCGCATGAGCTCAATGATTGTTTTTCCGGTCTCGGAATCCAGGTTCGCGGTGGGCTCGTCGGCCAAGACTATTTTGGGTTGAGACACCAGCGCGCGCGCAATTGCAACCCGCTGCCGCTGGCCTCCGGAAAGCTCATGTGAACGGTTGTTGGATTTGTTGGCGAGGCCCACTTGCTCAAGCAGAGTGTTGATTCGCTGCGAACGCTCGGCAGATGTCATGCCACCTTTGAGGAGCAGCGGCAGTTCAACGTTCTGGTAAACTGAAAGAACGGGAACCAAATTGAAGCTCTGGAAAATGAAACCAAGCGTGTTGAGGCGCAGATTGGTTTGTTCCTTGTCGGAAAGCGAGTTGGTGACTTTGCCTTCAATAGTGACAGTTCCGCTGCTTGCAACATCCATGCAGCCGATGAGGTTGAGCAAGGTTGATTTACCGCAACCCGACGGGCCGGCAATGGTTGTAAACTCACCTGTTTCAATTTTCAGATCAATTCCATGAAGTGCTCGGACCATCGCCGAGCCGAGTGGATAATCTTTGACAACACTCTGAAGCAACACTGACATGAGGCCTCCACTGGCGCGCTCGATGAAAAAGATTTGAGAGGAAAAGACCGCGCGCGCTTCCGAAGGCACCAACCTAGTCGAATTTTACCTCTGGTAAAAGCATTGTCAGGGCAGCGGGGTGAAAAAAAAGTTAAACTGCGTATCGAGTTCATTCCCAGCGGAACAGAAATGAGCTCAAAGCCATGAAGACTGCCGTCAAACCGCACAAAAGGACAAGATGGCCACTCACGGCGGCCAATGAGGCACCTTCGGTCATGATTGCCCGGGCTGCATCCACCATGTGGGTGAGTGGAAATATTTGTGCAACTTTCTGGAGCATGGGGTTGGTACCTTCCAACGAAAACCAAACGCCCGAAAAGAGCATCATCGGCCAGGTCAGGATATTAAGAATTCCGCCGGCAAACTCTTCGCTGCTGACACGCGCTGCAACCACCAATGCAAGCGAAATTAAACACAGTGCTCCAATCCCAAGAACGACAAACAGATCAAAATAGGAACCAAACATCTGGAAGTCGACAAGCAACCTGCAGCCCGCAAGAACAATAGCGCAGGTTGTGAGGATCAAGATGAGACGGCTAGCCACTTGGGCAGAGAGGAATTCAAAGGCGGTCACTGGTGTTGCTTTGATGCGTCGCAGCACGCCAGCCTTGCGATAGCGCACAACCACATAGCCTACGCCAAACAGTGAACTAAACATCACGTTCATGCTTAGTAGACCAGCAATCAGCCAATCCACGTAGCGGATTTCTCGGCCAGTCACCTGCTCGCGGTGAAAAGTTTGGCCTGCAACGGATCTTTCACTAGAGACGATTTTCTCCAGCAGATAACCTTTCGGGGAAGAAGAATTGATCCAGTATTTCGAATCGTTTTTCGCGAGTGAAATAACCATATCAACCTGATGCCGTTTGAGCTTTTCAAGGGCGGCATCAACCTCGTCCACATTGAAAAACTGGATGTATTTGGTTTGTAAAAATTCTGGTGGCTGTGCTGCCGCTTCAACCTGCGTAGGCTTAAAAACAGCGACTTTAAAAATATCTTGGTTTTTTCCTGAAAATGCGAACGAGAATCCAACAATAATCAAGAATGGAAAGAGAAAGCCCCAGGCCATTGATCCGCGGTCGCGGACGTACTCTTTATTACGAACATTAAATAAGGCTAAAAAACGTTTCATTCGCGCAACTCCCGGCCGGTTAGGTGGAGGAAGAGGTCTTCGAGGCTGGCTGAACGCACCGACATGTGGTTCAATACGATATCTTGTTTGACAAGTTGGCTCAGCGCTAGTTTCACGTCGGGAACGTGAAACTCAATCGTTGCACCTTTGCGATGATAATTAAGTCCGAACAGTTCGGGCGCTTTGCCAAGCAGATCCTCTTCTGGAATCTCAATATATTGACCTTCGAAATATTGCTTCAGTAGGGTTTTTGGTGCGCCCTGGGCGATGATCTTGCCTTTATCCATAATTGCTATTTCATCACACAGAACATAAGCTTCTTCCATGTAATGGGTGGTGAGGATGATGCTTTTTCCTTCCGCCTTAATCTTTTCAACCAAAGCCCACAAATTGCGACGCGCTTGTGGGTCGAGACCGGTTGTTGGTTCATCGAGAAAAACCAATTCAGGGTCATTGACCAGCGCAAGTGCCAGCAACAATCTCTGTTTTTGACCTCCCGAGAGTTTGCGGTTGTCGCGGTGCAAAAACTCTTCGAGCGCGCAAAGCGATATCAATTCGTCAATCGATCGTCGACTTTTATAGAGCTTCGAAAACAGTTCGAGACACTCATATACCGTTAGAAAATCTTGCAGCGATGTATTTTGAAATTGGATTCCAATCTTATGTTGTGCAGCTTTGCCGAGAGGTTCGCCACAAAATAAAACAGAGCCTGCGGAGGGAGCTGTGACACCTTCCATCATTTCAATGGTTGTGGTTTTGCCAGCACCGTTTGGTCCAAGAAGGCCAAAGCACTCGCCTCGCTTGACTCCAAAACTCACTCCCTGAACGGCGGAAACCTCTTTGTATTGCTTCTGCAAATTTCGCGCTT
>RGDM01000120.1 GCA_009918675.1 bacterium | reverse complement strand
CCGGTGTACCCGGTGTAGCCGGTCGCGCCGGTACCGCCCGTGTGACCGGTGTACCCGGTGTAGCCGGTCGCGCCGGTACCGCCCGTGTGACCGGTGTAACCTGTGTAGCCGGTCGCGCCGGTCGCGCCAGTGTGACCTGTGTAGCCGGTCGCGCCCGTGGCACCTTGGAGGGTAAAGTCTGCGCGCCATAGTGGAGAGTACCTGGAGTACACACTGGTATTGCTTGCGCCCAACTGGAAAAGACTGTTGCCAGATTGGTAGACGTTGTAGACAATATCTCCTGCTTGAATGCCGTTCATGAGCGTGTGCCACGTCCACTGCGTGGCGCCTGGATAGGGTGCCTGCCCAATGTAGATGACACCGGGGAAACTCAAATTGGAAATGTCTCCCGTGGTTGCGAGCACGGTTGCACCGTCGGCAGACACGTTGCATTGTGCAATGCGCACACCGTCGAGGCCGGTTTGCGTGACCCACGTGGCCTGTCCTGCAACAACATTGAATCCAAGTGCAAAGAACGTCGGGAAAGGTTCGAAAAGACCTGGTGCACTCGTGACTGCGAGCAAACTTCCGTCACCGCTTGAGCCGACACTCAGATATTGACTCAGAGGAAGTTCAGTTTGCTGTGACCACGTTAACGCAGACCCGCTTCCGACACCGATGTATACGTAGTCATTGTACGAACAGGCGATGGCTTGCGTCCCCGTCTGTGACGCGTTGACGGAAAGCGTTCCGTTGGTGGGAGAAATACCGTTGGTCTGCTGTACCCAGCTGTAAACGCCACTTACAGGGTTTGTCCCGATCCAAACCCCTGCACCGAACGCACACACGTATATAATGCTACCGTCACCACTTACCTTGACGAAGCGCCATCCCCCCCTTGGGGATTGGAGCGTCCACGTCCAGACACCGGCGACCTGACGACCGACGTAAATCTCCTCTGCGCCATTATTGACCACCACGAGTGTCGATCCGTCGCCAGAACACCCCACGCAAGACAATGTGTTGGTTCCTGCCCAAACGTTGGGATCGTAAACCCACGTGTACGTATTGGAGATAGACAATGAACCGATATAAACGTGTCCGTTCGTGGCATTACAAATAGCGGTGGAACCGCTGTTCGAACAGGCGACGGTCGTGTAACCGAGTGTGGGTGACAGCCCGGCGCTGTTCTGTTCCCACTGCACTGTGCCAAACGTATCATCCACGGTAATCTTAGGACCGTAGAAGGCGGTCGACGTGCCGTCAATGTAGTAATCCCCCGGATTGCCGATTTCGTTTGTGGGAATTCCGGTACCATACAGAATGGTAGATCCTGACGCCCCTGTAAATCCGGTCGCCCCCGTCGGCCCGGTCGCACCAGTATGACCTGTGTAGCCGGTCGGCCCGGTGCCGCCAGTGTGACCTGTGTAGCCGGTCGCGCCGGTCGCACCAGTATGACCCGTCGCGCCCGTCGGCCCGGTAGCACCAGTATGACCCGTCGCGCCCGTCGGCCCGGTAGCACCAGTATGACCCGTCGCGCCGGTGGCGCCGTCTATGCCTGTCCAGCCCGTCGCGCCGGTGGCACCCGTAGGACCGTCCGCGCCTTGGATTCCCGTGTCGCCCTTCGCGCCAGTGTGACCGGTGTAGCCTGTCGGTCCGGTCGCACCCGTGTCGCCGGTGGCGCCCGTGAATCCCGAGGTGTCGCCCTTGTCACCCTTGGCGCCGGTCGGCCCGGTCGCGCCGGTCCAGCCGGTAAAGCCCGTGGGGCCGGTGTCACCGTCCAGGCCCGTCCACCCCGTCGGCCCGGTGTCGCCGGTGAATCCGGAGGGGTCGCCCTTGTCACCCTTCTCACCTGTCGGTCCGGTGTGTCCAGTATATCCGGTGTATCCGGTGTATCCGGTATCGCCCGTGGGACCGGTATCTCCTGTGTACCCTGAATTAGTTCCCGGATCACCCTTGGGTCCGGTGGGACCGGTGTCGCCCGTGTAGCCTTTGTCACCGGTATCACCCTTGTCACCAGTATCACCCTTGTCACCAGTAGAGCCGGTCGGTCCCGTGTCGCCGGTGTAGCCAGAGTTGGTGCCCGGATCGCCCTTGGGTCCGGTGGGACCGGTGTCGCCGGTGTAGCCAGAGTTGGTTCCCGGATCACCCTTGTCGCCCTTTGCGCCCGTCGGACCGGTCACGCCGGTATAGCCGGTACTTCCTGTAGAACCAGTGTAGCCAGTCGGGCCCGTGTCGCCCTCCAGACCCGTCGCACCAGTGAAGCCCGTAGGACCAGTGTGGCCAGTGCTTCCTGTAGAACCAGTATAGCCGGTCGGTCCGGTGTCGCCCGTGTAGCCGGAGTTGGTGCCCGGATCGCCCTTGGGTCCGGTGGGCCCGGTGTCACCGGTGTAACCGGAGTTGGTACCAGGGTCGCCCTTGGCGCCCGTCGGACCGGTCACACCAGTATAGCCGGTATAACCGGTGTAGCCGGTGCTTCCTGTAGAGCCAGTGTAGCCGGTGTCGCCTTTGTCACCGGTATCACCCTTCTCACCGGTATCACCCTTGTCACCAGTATAGCCGGTCGGTCCGGTGTCGCCGGTGTAGCCGGAGTTCGTGCCAGGATCGCCCTTGGGTCCGGTGGGCCCGGTGTCACCGGTGTAACCGGAGTTGGTACCAGGGTCGCCCTTTGCACCCGTCGGACCGGTCACGCCGGTATCACCCTTGTCACCAGTATCACCCTTCTCACCGGTATCGCCCTTGTCACCAGTAGAGCCGGTCGGTCCCGTGTCGCCGGTGTAGCCAGAGTTGGTGCCCGGATCGCCCTTGGGTCCGG
>RGDM01000119.1 GCA_009918675.1 bacterium | reverse complement strand
CCTGACGCACACCACCCATCAGGGGCGGGGGAGGGTTGGGGAAGGGTTCGGGAAACGAGTGTGAGCGGCGTTTCCTGAGGGAGGGATGTGGATTTTGTTTTCCGAAAATTTATGGGCTGATAATTTTGCCTCCGTATCCGGCGCGCTGTGACTTAGAATGAAGGATTGGTTTTTCTGGTTCGATCAAAAGAAGGTGAGTCAGCCTTGCGGCTGGCTCGCTCTTTGGAGAGGCTGTACGACTGTAATCGCCCCTTCCCGGACAGTGTGGTGCTTCCTTACCCTACCCGCCGGTCTTTGCCCTTTCTGCGATTATCATCTGGACTCGTTGAGAGGCTTTGAATAGTCACTTCAATTCGGCAACCTATCGCTGTCGCGACCCGCTCTAGTTTTTCGAAACTCGCTCCGGAATATTCGTTCCGTTCATCTTTGTTGACAGCTGCTTGGCTTACTTTCAATTGAATGGCCAATTCACTTTGACTCATTCCCTTTAGAATCCGAAAGGCAATTAGTTTTTGTCCTGGGGTCAGATTTCGTAAACAGCTTACATCGCCTTGTTTTAGAGCTTCATAAAGCTCTAGTTGAGCTTTGAGGTCGGTTGCAATTGATGATGTTTGACCAAGAATAAGTTTTCTTTTCTTGGGGTCCGTAATTCCAGCTTCGTTTAAAGCATTGATTGTATCATTCTTGTTTTTTTCAATGCCAGAAAGGATTTCTATTGTTCTATTTTTTTCAATTTCACTCTTAATCATGATGATCTCCCAACTCAATAATCAACAAGCCTTTTTGTTGACCGTCACGAGTGATTCGAAAGAATGACGGAAAAGGAATTCCATTGCCTTGTGAATCTACCATTGCAGCTTGACCAAAATCAGGAAAAAGTTCGATCTTGTGTTGAGCCCACATTGCTGGCTTTTTTCCAACTTTCCTGCTCATATCAAAAATTGGGTACAAAGTAACAAGCCTTATAAATTCACTCATGGCGATAGAGTAACAAGCATCAATGTCATTTGGTTCAAATTTTGACGTAACAAAAGAACCATCTACCAATACTTTGTTGACCCCAAAATCAATCAATATTTTTGCCAACGAGACAAAGTTTCTTGCGAGCTTTTTCCGATGCTGCATGTTCCAGCTGGGATAAGATTTGTCGCCTTTGACAAAAAAGCTTTCTTCAAACTCTGCAAGGCTTATCGTTTTGTCTTGAGGCAACAATCCTCTGGAATCGAACATCTTGTCCTCGCTCATATATAAACTTATCGGATAAAACAACCTAAAAGTTGATACAACTTATTTGTGTTTACAATTCGAAGGTTTCCGAAATTATCCCATTCGTATTGAAATCTTAGAATTCTGTTTGGCGTTGACCTTAAGTCAACGCAGCTCGCCATTCGTAACTCTTTTCTCTGCGTTTCTGCCTTGGCAAGTGCCCTTCGGTTCACGTTGCCAGGAAGCACTGGTTCCTAAACACTCTGCAAGTCCCCCTCTCTTTTAGATGGAGACGTTTCTGCAGTTAATCAACAATTGCGGCTTCTGCTGATCGAAAGTCATGCAGTTGCGGGTTGTATGGATGGATTTTTGATCCGGTGATTGTCAGATGTCCTGTTTCTTTGGGTACGACCGTGCATCCGATGTCACACAAGTCACAATTCTCCTGTCAGGGCCGGTATCAGCCTGCGAATCTTGTGTTCAGAGATCGAGGGCTGGGGGAGGATTGCGTTCACAGCTCCGCATCTTTGTCGGAAATTTTCATCCTTTGGATTTGTTTTCGGTCAATTGAAACTTGGGCTTCGACAAACTCTTTCTCTACTAATAGGCTGCAAAATTCAGATTTTTTATTTGAATTAAAAAATAAATAACAGGCTCTTTAAAAGAAGATTCTAAGATTCATGAGAGGCTTCAGTAGATAATTTTGGCATGCTGACGAACTTTATTAATTGACATTATGTCGATCAAGTGGGGTGTTGTTTGCCACTCGACGATCTCAAACTCGTGGACTTGAACTCCCGATTCGAAAAGATGCAGGCTCAGAAACTGCTCCTGGCGATACCGCGTCCATACGGATCTGTTTTGCGTGTGACTCCGGAAACTGTTAGCCGTTGGGAGGGTACAAAACGTGAAATTGAGCACATTGGTGAGACGTCTGAGCTCCTGCTGAGAACTCTTATTATGAGCCACCAAAAACCCATTTCAAGCTATGAAGACCTGAGTCAGTGGGGAAAGAAAGCAAGAGCTTCTCTCAGGGCGGTGTTCCGGCGAACCCGGAACACCTGGACGAGCGAGAAAGCCGCGTGATTTGTTTTGTGGTTCATTGAGGGTGCTGATGCGCCGCGCGTGGCGAGTCGGTGGATGCCTTCCACGATGTGAATGTATTCCTTCCATCTGCTGAGCCAATTCCTTCACTGAGCTCTGCTGGAGAGCTTTGTCGGCATCATCTTCACCGCGTTCGAGAGCTAGGCAAGCATCTACCACCACCGGGCCTTGCAATGAGTCGCAATGAGCTTCTGCCACAGACGGACTGAGTGCCAATGCTACGGCTGCAAGGAACAGCCCAACACAAAGACAACCAGCTTGAGGGCATAAAAGGATGCGGTGATGGAGTTGAACGAAGCAAGAGAACGATGAACTGAGGGGCATCCAAGATGTTCTTGAAGAGTATCGGACTGGGATTGCAACTTTCGCGACCCGGATCTGCCCAGCACATATTCGATGGTGAAATTAAATGGAGAGTAAAATCATAAAAGCTCCGATTTTTTTGCGCATTTAATCCGCGCAAAAAGGCGGGCTCAGGAATTTTGCTTGAGCCAGTTTTCAAGGTCTGTGGTGGATTCAAAGTCGAGCGCCGCATCGAGGAGTGCCTCGAGCTT
>RGDM01000118.1 GCA_009918675.1 bacterium | reverse complement strand
AGCCAAAACGCACAAACACCCTGTAAACATTGAGTTTAGCCGGCTTAGCTCAGCGGCAGAGCAACGGTTTTGTAACCTGCTACACAACAGGGAACAAGTGCCCATTTGTAGTCAAGCTCAAGGCGCACAGGATTCGCCAATGTTCACCGAAGTGCCGTAAACACAGGGGATTTTCGCATTTGGCGAGTCATTTTCCTGATGCTGCGTTACAGGCGTTTGAACGCAGTGACTTGTTGGGCAACTGTTGGGCAATTTCAGCGCCCAAAACACACGGTCCAACACCTTCAAAGAGCCCAAAACACGGGAAAAGGTGCATCTAAGTGACATTTTTCGTGTAACGGGCAGCACCCCGTTGACGCAGCAAACCGAGGTAGGTAGAAAATACCCAAGGGCAAAAGTTCCCAGTCCACTAGTCGTACCACCTATGAACCTTCTATCCACCAGACCCAACCGTTGGCGTCCAATCACCGTGTTAAACCTGCTGGTTGGAATGCTCTTCAGCTTGTCAGCACTGGGTCAACCGACATTCCTCAAAGAGGGTTTGGTTGCGTATTATCCGTTTAACGGAAATGCGAATGATGAAAGTGGAAACCTTCTCCACGGAAAGACGATTTCAGGTTCACCCTTGATTCTAGGGACCGATAGGTTCGGTGAAAAAATATCTGCGTTATCATCCAGCAGCAAACAGGCAATTGTTTGTCCAACCAGGGCTTTCATACCAATCACAAATTCACCAAGAACAGTGAGTCTTTGGTTCAATGTCGCATCCAACAATACGCTGCAGACTTTATATGCCTGCGGAAAACCTTGGATTAAACAAGGGTTTAGCATATTGCTAAATAATGGTTTTCTTCTTTTCTCTGGATATGCCTATGAGTTGTCTACCAGCATTCCGTTTAAAGTGGGTCAGTGGAATCACTGCTTGGTGACATATGATAGCTCAAACATTTGTTTTTACGTTAACGGTGAATTGTCTTTAACCGCTAACCAGGTGAATGAACCGGAACCTCTTCCGTTGAGCAATTTAAACACCATAAACACAGGGACGCATCGCATTGGGATTAGTCTTCTGAATTGGGATGAAACCAATGGACTAATAGATGATGTGCGCATCTACAACCGTGCTCTCTCCGGAGGTGAGGTGAAAGCTCTTTATGATTACGAATCAACTTCGACCAACCCTCCGCCAGTAATAGTAAATCAACCTCAGAGTCAAATCCTCCTTGCTGGCAACGATGCAACATTCTGTGTCACACTCAAAGACGCAGTGAATTACAATTATCAGTGGCAACGCAACGGGCAAGATATTATTGGTGCCACTCTTAAGTGCTACACCATCAACTCGGTTACCGCAGCGATGGATGCTAGTCGGTTTCGTGTCATCGTTAGCAATAGTAGTGGAACCGCCATCAGCACCGACGCAACCGTAACAGTTGTGGTCACTGATAGTGATTCGGATGGTCTCAGTGACTACGACGAACTGCTCTTGGGAACCAACGCCAACAAGGCTGATAGTGACGGGGATGGACTCAGTGACTTTGCAGAGGTTCGTACCCACGGCAGCAACCCATTGACCACCGACACCGATGGTGACGGTTACAGCGACGGCATTGAGGTGGCTCGTGATGGTAACCCAAACAACCGCAGTGTGACGCCTACGGGTGCATTGGCGGTGTTTCCTGCTGTGGATGTGGAGTTCTATACCCTCAACGGTGTGAAGTACCAGTTAGAGGTTTCCACCGATATGGTTCAATGGACCGCTCAAGGTGGTGTGGTGGTTGGCAATGGGGGCAGTCAGAACCACTTGGTTCGTGCCAGCAAGGCTACCCAGTTCTGGCGGTTGAAGGTTGTCCAGTAACCGATAGAGTGATTCATTAGCACCCCGGCTTCAACTGATTGAGGTCGGGGTGTTGTGTTTATAGGCTCAAAGTGACTCTTAAGCAGAAACAGAATGCTGAACGACCGTGGCTACGACAAGAGTTACTTGTTGTCACTAAGCAGTTGGCATCGTTGCTAGAATCCAGCAATCTATCTAAAAACGATAAACGCAATAGAGCACTAATTCACCATATTATTGTTCGTGACTCGGAGGATGTGGCTCTTTACCGCAATATTCACAGTCGTACTCTAAGCAGCTATCTTGGTAACAATTATGCCGAGATTCTAAACTGGTTGCAACAACACGATTGCTTGGATATCAACCACATCTATTCATCTGATATTGATGCTGGATTCAGCAAAAGCTATAGAATTCCGGGGCTCACTGAAGATAATAGAGAAGCAAGTTTGACCGCAATTGCGTTTGACCACCCACGAATTCAACGGTTCAATGACGACAGCAACACTACTGATGCGGTTTCTAAGTTCGTTCTTGAGAACCTAAACCAACTCACCGTTCGTAAGCAGTTGGTTCACATAGACAGCATTGAGCGCAGAGCTTTGGCACTGGAATATTGCAAGTGGGTCTATCATAAGCGATTCAATGTTCGCTACGGTGACAATTCCAAAAGACTTTTTCATACCGTCATCCGAATGGTAAAAGAAGCTCGTGCGAATCTGTTGCTAGACCGCTCAATTGAAAGTATTTGCTACTTTGATATCACCGCCTGTTATCCCAACCTATTGCCATATTGGGCGACAGACATTCAAGAAAAGAGCCTGTTGGTACAAGTGCTGAAAGATGATTTCTATGGCGTTCTAGCTAAGCATTCATTAACCACTAGAACCAGAGACGAACTGAAACGAATCGTCAGCAGGTTTCTGTGTCATCCTGACCATCCATCCAATAATGTGATGGGGCAATGGCTGGAAACTAACTACCCCATTCTCTTTGCCTCTATTTGTGCTAAGAAATCAATGGCGTTGGAATTGCAGAACTTGGAAGCTGATATCTTTGTTGAACGGTTGGGG
>RGDM01000117.1 GCA_009918675.1 bacterium | reverse complement strand
GGCAAAGCAAAGGCGGCTCCTTTTTTCCAGGCAATTTCCCGACGCCGCGCATACGCAAGTGCACCTGCCGAGGCTGTGGTTCCAACCACAAAAAGTGACATGGATGTTGATTGCACGGCATCGAAGTTAAGAATGTAATGCAACACTGGAACGGTGAGAATGCTTCCCCCCGCTCCCAAGAGCCCAAGCGTGATACCAATCAGCAAGCTTGCAAGCGCTGCCAGCGCCATCATCAATAGGGTCATTTTGATTCCGCAATTTCATTGGGTTTATGGCCATTGAGCAAATTCGCTGGTACCGACTCTTTAATTTTTCGTGGCGGCGGCAACTTCCAGCTTTCAAGTTCCGCAACAAACTCAGCTTCGCTCATGGCAAGAAGTGGGTTGCTGAGAAGCTGCTCAGAGATCGAAGACACCCAGCGTTTGTTGTAGTCGTGGCCAGGATACACAAGAGTCTCACCAGGCAGCGCCGCCAGACGCTTCAAACTTTGGTACATGAGCTTGGAATCGCCAGCTTGAAAATCGGTGCGCCCACACGAACCAATAAACAACGTGTCGCCCGTGAGGAGTCGATTGCCATCCACCAAATAGCACAAACTTTCGCTGGTGTGGCCTGGCGTTTCAAAGGTTTTAATGTCAATTTCGCCAACGCTCAAAGCGCTTCCGTCTTTCAATGAGATATGCGGAAATTTCACATTCGCTTTTTCACTCAAAGCCACTTGAGCTTCGGGAAATGCGTCCTGCAACAACGCATTGCCGGTGATGTGATCTGCATGCACATGAGTTTCCAGCAAATACTTCAGCTTCAAACCCAATTGTTGAATTCTTTTTTTGTACGATTCAACATTTTCGCGCACTGAGTCTACCAAAACGGCCTCGCGGGTTTTGGGATCAGCAATGAGAAAAGTGTACGTCGAGGTTTCTAGGTCAATGAATTGTTCAAAAATTATTCGACTCATGACGCGTTCCTCAAAGTGTTTTCAAAAGATCGTAGCCGCCCTGAATAGAGCAAATGACATTCGGGAATCCAGCTTGTTTCAGAATGTCGAAGGCCACTTGCGTGCGATTGCCACTGCGGCAGTACAGGTAAATTTCTTTGCTCTTATCCAACTCAGCACAACGGGCGGGAAGCTCGCCGAGGGGAATATGAAGAGCGTTGGGTAACATGCCAAGGGCAACCTCATCGTTGTTGCGCACATCGAGCATCACCGCACTTCCGGAAGGTGCAGCGCGGTAGCGGGCCATAAATTCAGGGCAGTTCATTTTGAGACACGTCATAAGGGAAGCCTCCTGCAAATCTCTTCAATGGCTCTCACTTTAATCTCTTCGGAATCTATATTCAAGTATTTAATTAAATATTTGATATGTAGATTAAGACACTGATTTATTTGAATTTTATTCCCGAAATAACTGCAGACGAGAGGCTTCACGGCGTGCTGCGGGACAATGATGATTTGCATGGCGAGCGAGGCTCACTGCATGTCGGCCAAATGGCCTGGATGGGGATATCAATTTCTTTTAAATTGCAGGACTTTTATTCGTTGGTTATTGGCCCGGTCGGTTCGCTTCTTCGGAGGGAAAATTCCATGAAACCATTCGTAAACAAAAACTTCCTTAGCCTCGGCTGCCTTGCAGCAAACCTCTTATCCACAACTTATGCACATGCGGCACCGCGGTTTCTTTGCACTTTTGACGACCCGAGCGAAGACTCCCGCTTTGAAATTGATATCAGCGAAGAAAGCGATGAAGCCAACCTTTCGTATAGATACTCACCCATCGGTGACCCAGCGGTTGTTGAGGGCAACGCAAAGCTCAACAAAGCGACTGCCCTTGGCAAGCTGCACTTCGCTATGCTACCAACCTCGGCACAGCCGCGGAGAGGTGTCGGAGTGGCTGAACGTACCTGATTCGAAATCAGGCGTACCGAAAGGTACCGGGGGTTCGAATCCCCCTCTCTCCGCCATTTAATCGAAAAACCCGCTCAAAAAGCGGGTTTTTTATTACCTAAAAACGATTTGCGTTCAATTGCGTTCAGCCTCCTTCAAGCAGCTCTCTCCGCCCCCTTGGTGGACCCAAGTCAATTTGGCAAACTCTCGCACGGCACCCTTGTCACGTTTGGCGTAAACGAGCGTGCTGTCCATGTCTGTGTTTCCGAGAAGCATTTGGGCGACCGCGAGGTCTTTGGTTGCGTTGTAGACCCTCCGACAGCCTCCATGTCGAAGCACGTGGGTCCCCGAATAGGGCAAGCCCGCTCTCCGGAAGGCACCATCAAAGGCCTTTTGAATTTGCCGGTAGGTTAATGGTGAACCATTTCCATTCGCGAAAATCAGACCCGTGCCCAACCTAAAGAGGCTCTTGAGAGCCTCAAACGAGGGCTGCTCGCGTACAGAGTCTTGTCCACCTGTCGCAGATAGAAAAAGGAATTTTTACTGCAAATCGGATGGAACGACGCTAAACCCAGACGGAACGTCAAATAATTTTGTCGTGCCAGGTAACTGGAGCAATTCTGGAACAAGTCCATTAGGTCCCATCGCCGAAGTCTATGGAACAGAAGCTTCTGGAGGCACCTATTTCAAGACATCAGCGAACAGCGCAAACTACAAGTACATTTCTGCAGCTGGTGTTGTTTCGGACTATGTTGCAGGCACCACAGGGCCCTCTTTTTGGAAAGGTGTAAAAGGATTCCACAGCACTTATGGATTATTTGGTATCGATTCTACGTCGCACGGAATGAGGGTTTACAACGAGAAAGAAAGAATAATGGGAAGCGCATCCATTTCCTATTACTCAATCGGACTTGGGGCAAAAAATGATAGAGTCCTAATGATGGGTGGAAATAATGGAGGCTATGGCTTATATTCCTATAACTTCAAGACTGGCGAGTTTATAAACGAATTGTCTACTTTTCTCT
>RGDM01000116.1 GCA_009918675.1 bacterium | reverse complement strand
CCGCTAATAACCTTCGCAGTGTCTTCAAGAGTTGAGGTGTCTGCAATGCTGCTGAGTGTGGGGGCATCGTTCACAGGTGTGATTGTTAATTGGAACGAAGAATCTGCCGTGAGTTCTCCATCTGAAACACGGAAGGTGACCGTGAGGGGGCCACTCGATCCGGTGTTTGCGTTTGTGACTCCACGGATAGGAACAACACAGTTCGATGTTTTGCCTGTAGAGCTGCCCGTAGGGACAACTCCTGTTGGGTCAAAAATACTTGTGTTACTTGAAAGAATAGTGAGGGCTGTCGCGCAACTTAAGGTGTTTTCAACATCCGTCACCGTGACGGGTACATTGATGGTTGTGTCTTCGTTAACCGTTTGATCAGAAACCGCAGTGATGGTGGGTGCATCATTTTCTGCAACCACTGTGAGTTTGAATGTGCGAGACGAACTCGATGGTGCGATGTCACGCACGGTGAAGGTAACATTCGACTCACCCGACAAATTCGCTGCCGGGGTGAGAATAGCGTAGCAGTTTGGCCACGCACCACCGAATCTCACAGCAGAAGAACCGGCTAGCAGAGTTGAGTTCGTGACTGAATATGCCAGATTTGCTGTTGTACAAGTTAAATTCCCATCAGCGTCATTTGCAGTGAAACTCACCACAGTAGGAATGTCTTCTGTGGTGCTGACATCTGCAATGGCTTCAATTGTTGGAACGTCGTTGATTGGATTGACGGTGTAGGTGAACGTGGTTGTGGTTGGTGCGACTCCGTCCGTTACGGAGAGTGTGACGGTTGTTGATCCATTTTTGTCTGCAGCAGGCGTGAGTGTCATCTGGCAGTTTGGAGCGGTTCCGCTGAAAGTGATGTTTGCATCCGGCAAGAGTGTCTTATTTGAAGATGATGCACTGAGGGATGTCGAACATGACAGTGTTGTTCCGGCATCAATGTCGTTGATATTGACTGCGATATTCGAAACTGCAGTGTCCTCGTCACTGGTTTGGTTCGCAACACTGGAAATTGTTGGTGCATCGTTGACTGGGTTCACTGTCAGCGTAAATGATTTTGTGACTGAGCCGCTGCCAAAGGGTAGGCCAACTGTGATTGTTGTGCTTCCATTTTGGTTTGCCGCGGGCTGGAAGCTGAGCTGACATTGGCCACTCACAACTGCCTTTGAGATGCCTGAATTTGGTAACAGAGTTGTGTCGCTTGAGGTGGCCGTCAATTGACTTGTGCAGCTGTAGGTTGAATCGATGTCGGTCCAGCTCACAACAACACCAGAGAGCGTGGCATCTTCATTAACACTTTG
This sequence comes from bacterium, assembly GCA_009918675.1. GTDB lineage: Bacteria > Bdellovibrionota_B > Oligoflexia > Silvanigrellales > Silvanigrellaceae > RFOM01. Next base: position 1,644 of record RGDM01000116.1, on the reverse strand, counting down.
GTTCGCGATATTCGAAATCACCGGAGCATCGTCGACAGCGTTCACGGTCAAAACCGTTTCAGCAGAGCTTTGAGCCAGGCCATCGTTGATCGTGAAACGCAATGTTGTTGAACCCGATTCGTTTGCTGAGCTTGAGACAGTTGCTGTGCAGTTTGGCCAAGTTCCGCCAAAGGAAACCGCATTTGTGTTGGCAACAAGGGTCGTATTTGTTGACGTGTAGCTTAAGTTGCTTGTGCTGCAGGTAAGCGCGCCATCGGCATCTCCAACAGCCAGATTGATCACTTTGACAACGTCTTCATCTGTGGACTCTGCAGCCGAGACGGTGATCGTTGGAGCGTGTTGTGGGTTTACGGTCAGGACAAAAGTCACCGGAACAGCAGGTGTGGTTGTGTCTGTAGCTGTAACGGTAATTGTTGATGTTCCAGTTTGAGTGATAACAGGGTTCATTGTCAAAGTGCAGTTCGTGCCGCTACCCGACACGCTGATATTCGCATCTGGCAGAAGAGTTGTGTTGCTTGAAGTTGCTGTGACATAAGTCGATGTGCACGCCACCGTAGAATCAATATCAGTTAATGTAAATGTCCGCGTTGCAGGGCCAAAGCTCTGAGTGATGCTGACATCGCTGATGCTGGAGAGTGTGGGAGGATCATTCACAGCTCCCACTGTTAAAGTGAATTGGCTTTCACTTGTTGCAGAGCCATCCGTGACAATGATTTTTATATTCGATGTGCCATTTTGGTTCGCTACAGGAACGAGAGTCGCCGCACAACCATTTGCATTTGAGCCAAAGGTGATATTTGCTACCGGCATCAGTGCTGCATTGCTTGATGTCGCACTGAGTGACCCGCCGTTGGCTGTGCTGGCACACGAGAGAGCCGATTCAACGTCTGAAATAACAATGTTTGAAATTGTGGTTGAGCTGTCCTCTTGAATACTGACAGCGGAAATTGCGGAGATGGTTGGCGCATCGTTGACGGCATTCACAGTCAATTGGAAGGTTTCTGTGGATGACGTGAGTGTGCCGTCGCTCACCGCCAAGCTGAGTGTGGCTGTTCCCGACAAATTCGCTTGCGGTGTCAGCGTAATCGCGCAACTGGTGGTTCCATTCAGCGTGCTGCCTTGTGCCTTTGAAATACCAGTAGCTGGTAAGAGTGTCTGATTATCAGAAGTGACGGTTAAAGAGGATGTGCAGTTCAGCGTGTTGTCGACATCGGTGATGTCTACGTTGACTGTGATGGGTGTATCTTCATTGGTTGATTTATTGCCTGGATTGGTCAATGTCGGCGCATCGTTGACAGCAGTGACTGAGAGTTGGAATGAGCGAGAACCACTCAAAGCTCCATCGTCTGCAACGAACGTCATGACAGTTTGGCCATTTGCGTTTGGCACGGGAGTGATCGTTGCTGAGCAATTTGGGTACGTTCCACTGAACACAACAGGTGCAGGGGTGCCGCTGTTCGCAACGATATTCGAATTAAGCGAAATAGCCTGCATCGCGGTTGAGCAATTCAATGCGCCGTCGGGATCGTTGATCGTGAAGTTCACAACCTTGGTCGTGTCTTCGGATGTCGTTTGAGAAGCAATCACCCCAATGGTGGGTTCATCATTCACAGAGTTAACAGTGAGCTTGAAAGTTCTGCTTGC
>RGDM01000115.1 GCA_009918675.1 bacterium | reverse complement strand
ATACCTTACTTGCTAAGTACCCAAAAACGACGGCACCGCCCAACGCAAAGCCGAGTATCTGCAAGATAGCATATACATACCCCCACGAACCTAGTTCGACAGAACCAGCCTTAATGTGTCCACCTCTACCTGCACGCAGAGTCATTTCAGTATGTGCTGTCGTCAAATCCCAATAATCGACAAACGATATGTAGTCGGCGATTCGTTTGCCTTCTATCTCCACATATATGTAATCAAGATACTGAACCAAAAAATAAGTCCCTATGGAGATAGCAATCATGTTCAGCAAAATAATTGCCTGAGGCTTGTGATTGAATACAATCGCCCCTAAGTAGTACCCACCTGAAGCCACTAACCCTGCACATACCGCTCCCGCTGGTATTACAAACCATACCATCAAAGAATAGAACGCAAAGTTAAAGTGACGCTCCACCCATGACAGAATGACCGCCGTCAAGAGACTCGTAATTGCACCGAACAAAGTAACGAGCAAATCTTGCGCAAATAACTTCATACGCTTCCCCTCACTGACACACCTCTCACCTTAATCCACAACCCAAACAGAAGCCCAAACACGATTCCTCCCATATGTGCGTAAGCGCCCTTAACTAGGCCCCCGTCAAAAACGACAGTTTTTACGGCAGAGAGATGGGGCGTTGGTTGCGTCTATCGGCGCGCCTTAGCCCAAGCGATTGGCGTTAATTCTGACGGCGGCTTGTTCCCCAGTGAGCTTAGGACGTCGGTGAGATACTCTTGAATATTGATTCCGTTCATCTTGCAGGTGCATACAAGCGAGTTGAAAATAGCGACCGTTTCCGCCCCAACCTCACTCGCCGCAAAGAGCCAGTTCTTAGCGCCTAATTTCAGGTTGCGTATTTGCTGCTCTATAATCACGTTGCTGATAGGCACTATCCCATGCTCAAGATACACCGTTAAGCCATCCCAATGGTTTATCACGTAGCTAAAAGCCTCTAGGAGTTTGGACTTCGGTAACAGACTCGCCGTATCCCTGATCTTCTTGCTCCACTCCAAGAACTCATTCAGTTTCGGCAGCGTGTGCAGCTTGCGGTAGTCAGAGACCTTGCCAATCTCTATGCCAAGCTCCTTGATATCGCGCTCAACTTTGTAAAAGAACCCGATCCTCTCCACCGCTTCTTTAGCCAGTGGCTCAAGCTCAGCTATCTCGAAAAACTTCCGCCGAGCGTGATCCCAACACAAGGCTAGCATGACCTCGGGATTCCCCGCGGCATAGCTCTGGTACGCGTCGTACCCATCGCTCATGATGATGCCTTTGAAGTCTTTGCCAAGAATCTCCTGTACGTTGCTGTGTCGTCTATTGCCGGTGTGATGAAACACCACCATGCCGTCGGCTAGGATCGGCCAGAAGTAGGAGTTGTTTTTAAACGTAGTCCTCTTGCCATCCCTTACCCCAACTACGCATGGCGTCTCATCGATGTGCACAAGACCAGATTTAAGTATCTGTTGTGCCATGAATTGAACTATCAAGCGTAGCTGAAGTGCCACCTTAATCGCCGTGTTAATAAACACATCTCGGTGAATCTCTATCCCCAACTGCGCTAACATCTGACTCTGTCTAAAAAACGGCAGGTGCCACGCAAACTTCTGGGTCAAAAAACTCGCTATAAACGTCACTCCTAACACCGATACCGGTAATACCGAATCAGGACTTGCCGCCTTCACAGGAGCGCTCTGCTTGCAGCAGGGACAGGCCATAACCGGTTTCTTGATTCGTTGAACAAAGTACTGCGCCGGGACTACCTGGAGCTTCTCGGTAACCACTACCGACATCTGCTTCTTGCCCGCCCCACACTGCTCGCACGTTAGGGACCCTTCCGGCTTCAAATCGATATCACGACGCTCTAAGTGCTCTGGGAAATGGCTGAGATTTCCGTCCTTATCCGTGTAGCGCTTCCTGGCTTTACGCGTATGCGCTGGAACCTCAATCTCTCGCTCTACCGCCTGTGGGGTGCTAGCGGGCAACTCTATCGCGCTAAAGAGAGATCGCTGCCTGTCGTCCTCCGCTGGACGCTGGCGCTCGCTCTTGGAGCCAAAGCGTATCGAGTTTACAAGAAGCTGGAGCCGCTTGTTTTCCTCGATCAGCTTTGCGATTTGACGATCCTTGTCTGCTATCGCTTGAACTGCTGCAGCGTACTGAGAATTGATTAGGGAGCGATTTAATTCCGTCGCAGACATGCATATTATATAGCAAATACCGCGCTTTTTCGCACTACCTATTCAACGCATTTCAGCGTAAATCGCCTTCTTTTCTTCACGCTCTCTAGAGAAATTCCTTCAATCATCAGCATCAATTTGTTCGTGTCTATCTCTACGTGTGACGCATCACTCGCCGGCAGCTCAAACGTCCCACGCTCAAGCCTTTTACTCCAAATGCAGTATCCACCGTCATCCCAATACAGAACCTTGATGTAATCTCGTTGCCGATTGAGGAATACAAACAGATGCCCACCCAGCGGATCCTGTTGGATTACGCTCCGAGCTCGAGCGCTTAACCCCTCAAAGGAGCAACGCATGTCGGTTGGTACGCGTGACAGATATACCCGCGGTCGTTTGCCAATCGCTAACACCGCACCGCTCGCATCAGCTCCGCTATTCGGGCCGCGGCCTCGCCGCTCGGTACCTTTAACGTCACTCCATCAACACAGATCTCATATGACGCTGATAGCGCGCCTGGCTGCAGCTCTATGAATTCAGCGGAACACTTCTCCTTCCCAAGTCGCCGATAGACGCTTGTGTCACACAGATCTCGCTCACGGCAGAAACTCTTCACGCTCATCCCAGAGCTCTTGTACTCCTGGATTATCTCCGCCCACTCAGATGCTCTCCTATATCTTCTCATCGTCCGCTCCCGTCCTCTCCTTTAAACTCACGCGTTTGGCTGCGGCAGGTTTTTAACTCGGCGCAGATGGAATGCATAGGGGGCCTAGTTAAGGGCGCTTACGC
>RGDM01000114.1 GCA_009918675.1 bacterium | reverse complement strand
TTAAATCTGATAATTGATAATTTTTAGTTTCATCTAATTTAGTTACATTTTTATTTTTATTTTTTAATTCATCATATATTTTTAATGTGGGTGAAAATGCAGTTAATGATTGACCTTTTTTAAACCCTAATCCAATAATTAAAATATTATTAAATTTACTAAATTGTTCGGCTTTAATTAAAGGTCTTTTATTAAGATAATTAATAGAATTATATAGAATTGGTAAACTATTAGGTGCATTAGTTAATCCATGCATTAAATAATATGGATTTTGAGGTAAGCAAAAACCACCAATACCAAAACCTGGAATAAATGACATAAATCCAAATGGTTTAGTAGCACTTGCTTTAATAACTTCATCAAAGTTAATATTATATTGTTGTGATAAATCAGCAATTTCATTTACATAAGCAATATTTACAACTCTAAAACAGTTTTCATATAATTTACATAATTCAGCAGTTTCAGTAGATGACACTTTAATAACATATTTAATTACTTGAGAATAAATATCATAAATTTTAACTAATGAAATTTTATTTAAACCTGAAATAATTTTTGGAATATTTGGACAATCTTCATAATCACCAGGTGAAATTCTTTCTGGTGAAAATCCAATATATACATTATTTTTAAGAAAATCTGAAAATATTTCTCTAGTTCCTCCAATATAAATACTACTTTCTAAGACTATAATATCATTAGGCGAAATATATTTTTGTAACATTTGTTTTACAGAATATATATGTTCTAAATTTACTGACCCATCTTTTTTAATATTTGTTGGTACTGCAATAATATAGATATTACAATTTTGTAAATCTAATTCATTATTAGTATAAATTACATTATTAAATTTATAATTTGCTTTTAATTCATTAATTCTAGTTTCTGATATATCATATCCTATAATATTAAATTTACTTTTAAATGTTTTAATTAATGAAAATCCAACATATCCACAACCAATAATAGCAAGATGACTCATTTTTTAATTATTATTATATTTAATATTTAAATATAAATACAATAAATACCATTTATAGAATAATGATTAACAAACATCTATTAAATCATTTAGTTAAATCAATAAGTTTAATAACAGTAATTAATAAAAATAATATGACTTATCATAAATGTGACTTTTCAGATTCTAAATATATATATCAATATAAACTTGGAAGTGGAATGTATGGTAATGTATTTAAATGTAAAAAAATCAATTCACAATTAGATTGTGCTATTAAAATAATATCAAAATCTGAAAATGATATAATAGTTAAACAAGAAATTAATATATTACAACAATTACAAAAAATAAAATATAATTATAGTTTATTAGATTATTATCAAGATAATTATTATTATTATATTGTTACTAATTATATTTCAGGAATTACATTATATACATATTTGCAAAGAGTTAAAAAAATATCAGAAGAAAAATCAATTCAAATTATTAAACAATTAATTAATCAATTAATGATATTAAAGGACAATAATATTATTCATAATGATATTAAATTAGATAATATCATTATAAATATTCAATCATTTAATGTTACGCTAATAGATTTTGGTTCATCTAATTATATTGATAAAACTATTAATTATAATACAACATTAGAATATTCTCCGCCGGAATTTTTAAACAATAAGATTATATCATATCAAAATGATATTTGGGCTTTAGGATGTTTATTTTATATATTATTAACTGGTAAACATCCATTTGATAATAATGATTCTAATAATATTTTAAATAATATAACTAATATAGATTTTAATAAACATTATTTAGTTAATGTATCTGAAAAAACTAAATATATAATTACAAAAATGTTAAAAAAAAATCCATCTTCAAGAATAACTATCGAAGAATTATATGAATTTTTTAATTCATATATTTGAACAAATATGAAAACTTAGACCATATTGAATTTGTTTAATAATAAATCCAATATCTTTACCATATTAATTTATTATTGTAATTATCTTCAGTTGCAAAAGATAAAATATATTTATAATCATTACTTAGTTGATCCATATCTTCTTATTGTAATAATAAATTTTAAATATTAGTTGATCATTTTTTATATGGGTATAATTGATATTTGGTAAGTAAGTAAAATTTTACATTTTTACAAATGTTAATTAATTGATATTAAATATATAATATACGAAATAATATAATAGTATAAAGCGTAAATTATTGTAAATACGTTTTTACATAAAATACAAAATGTAATAAAGAATTTAAATATGAGTCTGAATATCTAAGACATACTAGCTGTAAAATACCATGTAATAAAGCTACAGAAGAATTAAAATGTGATATTTGTAATATAAATTTTGTAAGACCATCTCATAAAAAAATTTATGAAAAAACATATTACTAATTACAATATTCATATTAATGGAGATTATGCTCATGTTGGTGATAATATTAATAATTATAATAATATTATTAATCTAACCTTAAATACAAACTCATTTGTTAATACAGATATGTCATATATTGGTAGGGGTATTATTAATGATATTGGCAATATATATGTAGATACTTTAGATAATAAATATTTAACTGATTATGATAGAACATTATTATTATTTAATGAGGTAATTAATATTTTAGAAAAATTACATTTTAATATTGGTATAGAAGAAAATCATAATTTAAAAATTTTATTAGTATTTCCCGCTCTAAAACATTCTGTCTATGAAAATTTAATTTTAGAAATAGACCAAAATACTAAAAAAATAACTTGGAAATCTGTAGACTATCAAACATTATTAATTAATATATTAGATCATTTATTAATTCTCAATCAACGTTTTAAAAATAAAAATTATATTAATTTTTTAAATTTAAATTTAATAGATAATAAAAAAAGTGCTGAAGAATTAGAATCTATTATTAATAAAAAATTGAATACTATTTATTTATTAATATAATAAGAAGATATGGATCAACTAAGTAATGATT
>RGDM01000113.1 GCA_009918675.1 bacterium | reverse complement strand
CATTTGTGATGATTCCGGGAATCAAGGGCAAGGTCAAGCTGCGCCAGATGAAAACCCAACCAGCCTTTGTGCAGATCATGCTGCATTTTTGTCGAAAGATGCGCGCGAATCTCTTTCACGCGGGAATTTGGATCTGGGATCAACACCCAAGATTCGTTGGTGGTTGCCAACGCGCAGCGACTATCTGCGCGCCGAACGGCATGGCTTGAGGTTTGTTTTGCCGAATATTTCATATCAATTCTGGACATCCACTGTGAGCAGCGCGGTGGGTGGAAAGGCTTGGATCTTTGATGGCAGCAATGGCGGTGGATTTTCTACTTCATGGCGCTTCACATCAAAAAGCGTTCGCTGTGTGGGGTCACCATGAAAAACCCATTTGGAACAAATTGGAAGTTCAAAAAACATGTGCTGACAACCACAGCGTTGGTCTGTGTTTGTTACTTAGCATTGCGAGCCTTTGCTATTGGAGCGACAGACATCTGCAAGAATAAAACGATTCAGGGCGTTGTGGGGACAATGTATTGCCCTGGAGTAAACTCGGGCACAGGCGTTGTTCCCTCGCCCGTCGATCTCTCTACAGTTGCAACTCTTCCAACCACCCCAGTTATTCTTAATGAATCCCCATCACCCACTGTGCCAACATCTGGAATCTGCAACTCCGTCACGGTGATTGGTCTGCAAGGGGATGTCACTTGCGACAACAGAACGTCGATGAATCATACAGATAAGGGTGTTACGGCGAGCAAGCTCACGGAAGACTTTGCAACAACCGCGCCTGCGGGTCGATTGGTTGTGAAGAACAAAGACGATGATGGGCAGAGTGGCACTAATGTAACCTTTGCATCACGAGCAGCGGCAGCTTGCGGCGTTTCTCAGGCGACGTTGGCCGATAAAATAGCGGATTGTACCTCGACGTGGTTGGCCTCGAATGGAAATTCCGGGCAGGGCAGCTGGACCTTGGTGCAGGTGAAGGTGATCGAACAAGCTGATCCAGCAATTCCAACAGATCTTTGCACGGGTGGTAATAAGTGTTCTGAAATTTGGCGCGATGATCGCACCCAATTGCTTTGGTCGGATGTCCTGCATGACGCAAAGAATTGGTGTCATGCGAGTGGATCAAAGCAAGGAGCAACATGCTTAAATGCAACGAATCAGGATCAAACCACTCCATTCAGTTTATGCGCAGAAGACGGCGGCCATAACACTGACTCAACGTACGATTTGCTGAAAGGTGAATTCCGCTTGGCGAGCGGTTCAATCAAAACCCGCTGGTGGCTGCCCACGCGCTACGATTGGATGGAAGCGGAAGAAAATGGCATTCGCTTTGTACTGCCACAAATGAACAAAGATTTTTGGAGCGCATCTGCTCTTGCCACTGACGCAAGTAAAGCGTGGCTCTTTTCCAACGCCGGCAACAGCGGCGGCGGACTGAGCACGCAAGTCATGACCAACACACTTGCCGTGCGTTGCGTTGGGCAATACGTTCCGTAATTATTTTTTCAGTTTGTGAATGAATGTTTGCAGATCAGCGAGCGCAAACGTTTCCTGCACGCCGGTAGCCAGCCACTTGCAAGCAAAGGTATCGTTCTTCAATTCCTCTTCACCACGGAACACAACAGCCTGCGCACCCGTGCGTTCTGCCCACTGAATTTGTTTCCCAAATTTTACACTTGAGAGGGTGGTTTCAACATTCACACCCGCGACTCGCAACGCGCGCGAGAGCTGCAAAGCACTTTGTCGATCGTTCTCGGAAAAGCGAATCACAGCAACATCTGTGTTGCGTTTGAGATTGGGGGTGAGGCCGTGAACTTCAAGGAAGTTGAGCAGCGAGACATCGCTGACGCCATAGCCAATGCCGGGCAAAGGCTCGACTCCGAAAGCACCAACGAGGTTGTCGTACCGACCACCGCCAAACAATGCGCGGCGATTTTCTGGGTGGGTATCGTAAATCTCGAAAACCAAACCGGTGTAATAATCAAAGCCGCGCATAATTGATGCATCAAAACGAACGCATTCGCCGGGAATCAAAGATTTCAGACACTCGAGCCGCTGTTCAAGTGCATCGAGGTGTGCAGTCCTTTCACCGAGGAGAGGGCGAAGCTCTGCAAGCGGCTTGCTCATAAACTGTTCGAGTGTTTCGGTGTCTTTTGCCGATAACCAAAGTTTGCTTGCTTCCTCACGGAAAGCTTCTGCGCTCATCTTATCTTTTTTATCGAGCAGCCTAAGCAACGGCGCCTTCTGAGTTTCGTTGAGCGCCAAAACGCCAAAGAGAAGATCATCGACGAGGCCGCGATGATTGACGCGGATTTCAAAATCGCTCCTGCGCGCACCCAAGCGAACCAACAGGTCGTGGCAGGTCAGCAGGACTTCAAGATCTTCATCTAAAGATGTTCCCCCGAAGACATCCACGTTCAGTTGATCGAACTCACGCAGTCGGCCTCGCTGAGGACGCTCATAGCGCATACACGTCGGAATCGAATACCAACGGATCGGGCGGACGAGCTCTTTGGCCCGTGAAGCGACCATCCGAGCGAGGGTTGGGGTCATTTCAGGGCGAATGCCCACTTTGCGCCCACCGCGGTCTTCGAACGAATAAAGCTGCTCGCTGACAATCTCTTCGCTCGATTTGCTGGCATACAGTTCCAGCGGCTCAAGAATTGGGCCGGCGTATTCTTCATAGCCGTAGCTCTCAAGGACCATTTTGATGTGCCCATACATCCAGCTCCGCAGGCGTTGCAGTTCGGGATGGAAGTCGCGGGTTCCCCGGTAGCCCTGGGTAGAAAGTGGCTGAGATTCCTTCGTGCGGGCAGATTCATTGCTCATGCGCTGGGCTCCGGCGGGGTGCGAGTCAAACAGACGGGCAAAACTAGTCAAAAGCCCCGGGATGTGTCAATTTTTGCGGTCATCTAGACCACTCCCGGTGGGTGGGGTATAGGCCCTCGCAGGAGACTCGTCCACGGGGCGACCCAATGGCGTTTTGAGGCACGCGCATGAACGAATTTTTTCAACGTTGGGAACTTGAT
>RGDM01000112.1 GCA_009918675.1 bacterium | reverse complement strand
CATCCAGAGTCCCCTCCAGCCGCAGCACATTGAGTGCTGTGGCGCATTGCTCACAGCGAAGGGAGAGAAATATGGATTTGGAAAATGCTCTCAGCAAAGCGGATGTCTGCACTGATTTTCGCACCTGTGTTCTCGATCTGGAAAAAGATGTTCTCCACATGGGGCTCTATCGGGCTCATCCTTACTTCACCGACGTTCTCGAATGGCTAGAAGGCATTCGGCCCTTTTCGGCAATTCGGCACAATCACTCAGAGGAATATTTCTCTGAGAACGTTCTTCCCTCTTTGCTCAAGGCTCTTAAGAAGCAACGACTGGTGAAAAATTCATTCGGTAAGCCGCTGCCAGTGTACGACGGTGTTCTGCTCCGCAATGTGCCGCGAGATCCTCAAACCTGCGCAGAGATTGCAACAGAGCAGGTAGAAACTCTGCTTATGAGAGCGCTCACAGCCAAGAATCCACTTCGTTTTGATGTTGTTCGAACGTTGGCTTCTGCGGAACAAATCAAAGAATGGCGCCGGCGATTGCTGCTGATTTTTGAAGAAATTGAAGATCACGATGACCCTGAAGGTTCGCCGTTCACGCTCAACATGCTCACGCTTGAGGATGCCTAAAGCTTTCCAATTCGTGTTTGAGAACCAAGGAGCAGGCATGGGCCGTTTATCAACACATTATCCACACTGGCGAATAAAATTGGGAGGGTATTTTGCATGTGTCAGCGTTGCAGGCCAAACCCTGGCGAATCCAATCACGAGTCCGTTCCATGGCTGCACATTCTACAAGGCCCGTTTGGCACCCCAATCTTATGGAGGCGGCCTTCCACGCCTCGGGTGTGCGAACTTCAGCGCCGTGAATGGGAGGAACGGTTGCAGCAAGACAAAGGGCGTGTGTCCTTTTTGCGTCGTCTATTCCGGCGACGACGTTCAGATGTGGGTTCCTGATTACTTCATCGAGGTCACCAGGCACGTTGGCAGGAGCGTGTTCGAAGAGTCGGTGGACACCCTGAGCTTGCAGGGGCACTTGAAGCTTGCGACCAAATGGTGGGAGAGCTCAACACTTGCACCTGCGGTGGGAATTTTCTCTAACGGCATGAGTTCAACGAGCGCTCGCGAGAGTTTCTGGCACGCTCGTATTCTCACAATCCCCTATGGCTCGTGGGTGAACAATTATCCGCCGCTGTCTGCAAGCAAGGGTGTGGGTTTGCCCACGTGTTATTCGGCCCTCTCGGAATTCATGCCTGCGCAGTGGAATTACAACTTGGCCGATGGCCCCTATGCTGCAGCATGGGCTCCAGTGGGTGTGCCTGCGTGTCTTTCGGTGGTGGGAGCTTCTGCGATGGGAGCCTTGCAGGAGACACGTGCCAAGGTGTCGCAAGTTGCCGGTGGAGCTCCAAAGCCTCCGAATCTGCCTATTGACCCCACCTGCGCAAACCCAGTGGGTGGAGCCGAGGCTTTTGCCAAGAATGCATTGCCCAGTTCAGATGCGCTCGCCCCTCTGCAGGGTGAGGTGTCCAACAAATTGTGCATGGGTTCGTGGGGTAATTTGCTGCCGCGCACGGGTTGGGTGTTGAGCGAAGACCCACAGATGTCGGCCATGATTGCGGCCTACAAATTCATGTCAGCAGCGGGGGATTTTCATCTGTCGCCGCATTTGAAACTACAGCCCGATGACCAATGGCAAATCGTGTATCCGCCGCAGTGGGGTGGGAAGTGTTTCACGCCCGGATCGCCATTGAAGGATCTTCCGCCTGCGGCAGAGGATCCGGTGAGCCGTGCCAAAGATGAACTCACACCGTTCGGCACACTCAAAGACAACACCTACGTGATTGCTGTGTGGCGCAAACGCAGCTCGTGTGAAGAGCCGCTGCAGTGGATTGGCGGCTGGGACGCCGATTTCAAGGTCAATTACCTCAAAAACCAAGGCATCTGCCAAGCGGCAGGTGCACTCTGATGGGAGCCAACATGAGTCTGACATCTCCCTTTGAACTCAACTTCAACGACTTGCTCCGGCAAGCGGCCGCACGTGGTGCGAGCGATGTGCACATTGAGCCGTTTGAAGACAGGTTGTTGGTGCGTGCGCGCATTGATGGGTTGCTCACTCCGTTGCAGGAGCTCACCGACGAACGCTACCGAGAGCGATTTTTGTTGCAGGCCAAACGCGCGTGCCGGTTTGATATGGCGAAGTTTGCCGTACCGCAGGATTCGCGATTCCAGGCAACTGATGTGGCGTTTGATTTGCGTGCGAGTTTGTTGCCCACGCTCTTTGGCGAAAAGATTGTTCTTCGACTTTTGGAGCGCAACAAAAGATTCTCTTTGGCGGAGTCCACGGTGCCCGAGGATGCACGTGCGTGTCTTCGGCGCATGCTCGAAAAATGGCAAGGGCTTGTGTTGGTCACGGGGCCCACCGGCAGCGGTAAGACCACGCTTCTGTATTCCGCCTTGGCGGAAATCGACCGCGAAACCAACAACGTTCACACCCTCGAAGAACCCATCGAATACACCCTTGAAGGTGTTGTGCAAACGCAAATCCAACGCGGAGGCTTGCGCTTTGCAGAGGCCCTTTCAGCGCTGATGCGGCAAGACCCCGATTGCATTTTGGTGGGCGAAATTCGCGATCAGGAAACTGCAGAAGCGGCCTTGCATGCAGCCAGCACAGGGCACTTGGTTCTCTCTACGGTGCATGCCAATTCGGCACGCGAGAGCATCGAAAGGCTTGTGGGACTCGGCGTGAGCCGAGAGCTTGTTGAGGCGAATGTGTTGTTCGCCTCAGCCCAACGGTTGGTGCCTCGGAATTGCCCGCACTGTCGCGTGGTGGATGCGGAAAACATGGATTTGGTTCGGGCTGCGTTTGGGGTTGAGGTTGTTCCTTACAAGGCTCTGGGCTGCGACGACTGCAATGGAACGGGAGTGAACGGACGCACTCTGCTGTTTGAATATCTCTGCAAAGAATCGGGAATGAACCAAGAGAGCAAAACGCTCGTACAGCACGGATCGCTGCGCGCGCATGCTTTGGATGCACTCAAGAAAGGAGAGATTCATGCGCAGAGCGCTTGTGCGTTT
>RGDM01000111.1 GCA_009918675.1 bacterium | reverse complement strand
TTTCGTTGCCGAACAATTGTTCACCTTTTCATATTGAGAAAGGCATCCTTGAGACCTTTGTGGCCGTGAGTCAAGACGGCCGGTGGGGGGGGAGTTCACTGATCTACAGGCAATTGAGCGTCATTCTTAGCATAAATTAATCCTGCAAAAGTGTCTTGACCGAATCCTCTGATTGCACTAAGTCGGACAACTCAATGCATCGGGCCCCCGTAAAAGCGGGAGAACCCTTGAGGCTGTCTGCGTTTGCTGTGCAAAGGAATCCGCCTGTGAGTACCAAGTACGCTATCGTTAATGTTTTCGGTCGTCAGTTCAAAGTTAAAGAAGGCGACAAAATTCAAGCCAACTATTTCGCAAGCGACGTCGGATCTCAGGTTTCTTTTTCTGACGTCTACATGCTCAACAACGGCGGAAGCTTCAAAGTAGGCGCTCCAACTGTTGCTGGCGCAAAGGTGACTGCCACCGTTGCTGCCCACACGAAGGCCGACAAGGTTCTCGTGTTCAAGTATCTCAACAAAAACCATTTGAAGAAGACCCAGGGTCATCGCCAGCCATACACCGTGCTGACAATCGACAAGATTGAAGGCTAATCTGGCGCGTTTGATGATCGCTTAACACAGTCGAGGAATTTGCAATGGCAACCAAAAAAGCCGGTGGTAGTACCAAAAACGGTCGTGACAGTAATCCTAAGTTTCGTGGCGTGAAAACCTACGGTGGTGAAACCGTTCGTGCGGGCAACATCATCATTCGTCAGGTCGGAACAAAGATTCACCCTGGCAACAACGTTGGCATGGGCCGCGACTTCACCTTGTTCAGCAAGGTTGATGGCGTTGTGAAGTTTGAGTTCGTGACCCGCACTCGCCAACGCGTTAGCGTTTATCCTGCAGGCACAGAAGCTTAATTGCTTGCCTCAAAAAAATAAGACCAGGCGTCGTATGTGCGCCTGGTCGTTTTTTTTTGCACTGCTTTATCTTGAAGTTTCCTATTTCCCACCTGATTTCCTTTTGCTAGCGTCCCGCGCAAGCCTGCGTATTGCGTGGCGTGGAGTGCACTCCGGATGAAGTTTATTGATACAGCAGAGATTCAAGTCAAAGCCGGCGACGGTGGCGCGGGAATGTCGCACTTTCGTCGTGAGGCGAACGTCGCATTTGGTGGGCCGGATGGCGGAAACGGTGGACGTGGAGGCAACATTATCTTTCAAGGTGATGAAGGTCTGCATACTCTTCTCGATTTTCGTTTTAATCGAATCCATGAAGCAAAAGACGGTGGAAAAGGTGGAACCAACAATCGTCAAGGCGGTGTTGGCGATGATCTTATTTTAAAGGTGCCCTGCGGGACGGTCGTTTTTGATGCTGACTCAGGTGAGCCTATTGGTGAGGTCATCAAACATGAGCAGCAGTTAATTGTTGCGCATGGAGGCAAAGGCGGTGTTGGAAACCACGTTTTTGTCAGCTCAAGCAACCAAGCACCAACCAAGACAATTCCTCCTGGAATGGGTGAGCGAAAAGGGATTCGCCTAGAGCTTAAGATGCTTGCCGATGTTGGAATTATTGGTGCACCAAACGCTGGTAAGAGTACACTTATCACCGTGATTTCAGCAGCACGTCCGAAGGTTGCTGATTATCCATTTACAACCCTGGTTCCGAATTTGGGAGTTGTGAGTCACAAGGATGCCGACCCGTTTGTTGTCGCAGACGTGCCTGGTTTGATTCCGGGTGCGAGTGAGGGCAAGGGCTTAGGACATGATTTTTTGCGCCATATCGAGCGCACCCGTGTTCTGATTCACCTCGTGGATGCGAGCCAAGAATCTGCTGAAGCGATGATTCAAGATTTCGAAGGAATTCTTTCAGAACTTGCATTGTACGATCAAGAATTGTTGAAGCGTCCACGTTTGACTGTTCTTTCAAAATTGGATCTGGTCGTTCCTGAAAATGAATCAGAATATTTAAATGAAGAAGCCATTGCGGGCTTTCGCAATTATCTAAAAGGCAAGGGAGTCGAGTTCATTGAAGTGAGTTCGGCACGCCGCATGGGAATTTCGGATATGCTCGATCAGGTGGTTGAGTTGTTGCACACATTGAGGGAGGGACAGTAAAAATGAGCAAAAAAACATCCGAGAACGTGATTATCAAAGCCGGTGAGCGCATTCTTGAGCGCGAAGAAATTGTTAAATTGGCGATGGCGATTGGACTGGAAAAAAAGGCGACGCGCCCACTCGCAATTGATCTTCGCAGCCAAGGTGCTTTCACCGAATATTTTGTTTTGCTGAGCGCGGCAAACGCGCGCCAGGTTGCCGCGGTAGCTGAAGAAATTCGCATTTTTTTCCGCGACAATTTGGGTCTGCAGCCGGTTGCTGTTGATGGCCGCGAACAACGGACCTGGATTCTTCTCGACTATGGTTTTCTCTTCGTTCACGTCTTTCAGGAACCCACCCGTGAGTTGTATGCGCTTGAGCAGCTGTGGAGCAAAGGTCGCTATATGACTCCAAGCGAACAAGAGCTGGCGCAGTTGTTTGCTGAGATTAAAGCTGCATTGCCAAAGGCAGCCGGTGGCGACACCTTTGACTCCGCGACACTTTGACCCGCACCGGCGACCGTTGATCGGCGAAAATAGAAAAGTCCGCTGATGAATTATTTCTTTCTCACACCGTGGAAGCTTGCATCAGGTCCGGCGAAAAGCTGGACGGACGAGCTTTTGCAGCGCATTGCAAGGCTTGGCTCGCCCGCCCAAGTCGTTGCGCCGGCGCGTGCGCTCGATTCCGAGAAAGCTATTGAGCAATTTTTGATCAAAGAGTGTGAAAAAATTCTCGCAGATCGAGGAATGCTTTTCTTTTTAGACGAACGTGGTCAAAACCAAAGCAGCGAGCAATTTGCCAGCGACATTTTGGAGCTGCGAGACCGCGGTGTGCGTTCAATAGCATTCGTATTTGGTGGTGCGTATGGGCTTCCGGCAGGCTTGTCGCCGTTTCTTGTGCAAGGACGTCTCATTTCTCTTTCGCAGGCAACATTTGCGCATGAACTGTCGTTGGTTGTTTTGTTGGAGCAGGTGTATCGAAGTGAAACCA
>RGDM01000012.1 GCA_009918675.1 bacterium | reverse complement strand
CCTTGAATTGTTATTTTGCAACCGCTTTGCTTTTCAACTAACGCTTCAGATGTGTCTTTTTTCTCTGCTGCGCCCTGTTCTGCTGTATCCCCAGTTTTTTGTTCAGCCGACGGCGAACTTTTTTCCTGTGTCGACTCCGGTTCTGGTTCTTGAGCATATGCAATCTGGATGTGACTCATTTCGAAAACGGCCAGAGCAGCAATAACGGATAATATATTTTTTCCAGCTTTCATCGCGCACCTCGTAAAACAAGTCAGAGAGGTGACTCGACGCGATCAATGCGTTTTTTTAGAAATTTTCAGTCTTTTGGAAATAGCTGTGTTTGATATCCTGAATAATGGATAATGTGCTTCGTTATGATGATTTGATGTCCATTGTGCAGTTTAAGCAAATGTTCATTTGAAATGGTTGAGATGTCTTGGAGCTTATAAGCCGCTTCTGCGTCCTCGCGCTTGCAGAACGAATCCGCTGACGAGTCCAAGGATCATTGGAGCGCTGTGAACAAGCAGCGGCTCAACCCCGCTCCAGCCAAAAAACACCGCCAAGGCAAAAAAACAAACCAGCGCAAGGCGTGCGTGCGAGAGCATGAGCGACGCAAAAGAAATCGCCAAAACCCCTCCACTCATTCCAATCACAAGTGCGGGTTGATTAAAAAAATGAAAGGCGAGCCATGCGCCGCTCAGTGCAGTGATATGCCCAAGTGTCAGGAGAAGGGCCGTGAATATGCGCCCCGCGCTGCGCTCAAGGCGTGGTGCAAAGAGGATCAGCCAAGGCAGGTTTGAAAAGAAGTGAGTGGGCCCGAGGTGTGCAAAAAACGAAGTCAGCACCGCAAGGCCCGCGTGTTTCTCGGGCTGCTGCACATTAAATGCAAGCCACTGTTTCACGCCTTGCTCGCCAGCCTGCAATGAAAAAAACGAAGAATCGTTGCCGGTTTCCAGCCAAATAAAAGCAGCGCACTGGAGAAGAACAAGTGTGATAGTCAACCAAGGCAGCCCAGCGAAAAATCTGCGCACGAGGTGGGTGTCGCTTGTTGAAAATGCGTTCACGCTGTACTAACTTTTCTGAATTGAGTTTGTTGGGGCAGGGGTAGATGAGCAAGGAACGCGATTTCAAGGATATTTTTCTTGATGAAAACAGGGGGAAGCGTCCGCCGGAAGCAAACTCTGGTCCGTCTGCGCTGCGCTCGTTGTCTTCCTCTGGGCGCAGAACCAAGCTTCAGCGCGAGCTTGAGGGACGAGGTTGGACACCGCGCGACTTGGCCGAAAAAATTGGCGTGCCGGCCGCAGAAGCGAATGCTTTGGTGCGGGGTGGGCAGCGGATGACTCCTGAACTTGCACGCAAGCTCGGCAGCGTGTTTGCAACCTCGGCCGATTATTGGCTCCACGACGAAGACTGAGTCTCGCTCCCTGCCTTTTCTCGTGACACTTCAATAAATCCAATTCTTGTTTTGTTTGTATTGTCTCACTTGGAATAAGCCGCGTTCATTTTCAATTTTGAATCTCGAGGCAGGCGGTCATCAAACGCTTGAAGATGTCTTCAAGCAGATGCTCAGCGAGCTTTGGTTCGCTGTTATTATTGAGTGTGTTCAACTTTTCCAAGATCTGTTGTTCGCGCACGGTGTCGCGTAGCGGGCGCTGAGTGGCGCGCTTAAGAGCACCCATTTGCTTGGCAATCGTCATGCGGTTTTTGATGAGCGCAAGAATTTGTTCATCAACGGCGTCTATTTCGCAGCGCAAGGCAAGCAGCGGGTCGTGGCTCATTAGAGCAGCGTCCTTTCAAAATTCGCCGTGTGCGTGCCGGCAATTGTGCTCTGTGTGAAGACGCTGCTGAGAACGTGGAGAAAATCTTCTTTGCTATATGGACGGGTCAGGAAGTCGATCCTGAAGTTGCGAAAACCAAGTCCCTCGAGGGCACTGCGGCGGTGAACAATCGAATACGCTTTCTTGTCGTAAACAATCGATTTGCACGACTCGTGTGCGACAAAAAAACGGTCCCCAGCATCGTTTTCAATTTCCAACGTCCGGTATCCACAAACGGCACTGGTGGGGCAACCATTGTGCAACGCAGTGAGGCTGCAGCTTTCGGCAATAAACAGGGGGGTGTCTTTAAATAAGATCACCTGCGGAGTTAACCCTGCAGGCCAGCGCAAACTTGTGTCGGAGATGTTTTTGAGGTCGTCTTCAACCGACAAAGCGACTTTGCTCAAACCGCGTGTTTGCCAATGGGCGGCCGATGCGCTGTTTAAACTGTAAAGAGTAAAATCAGATGCAAGCGAAGTGACTTGCTCGCGCACTCCCCAGCGCTCGAGCATCGCCAAAACGCCCACATTTCCCAATTCAATGTCGGTGATTCCTTGCGCAAGAAATTCTTGTAGCCAGCGCTTCATCAGTGGCTCATCCCAAGCGCGCAAGACTGTTGGAAACGCCAACCGAACGGCAATGCCGGTGCTTTGCTGAAAACTCTTGAGCTGCGCAACAACCGCTTCAAACGAAAGCGAAGGCAAGAAGGCGCGCTTGGGTTCAAAAACCAATTCGTTGATTTTCAGGTTTTTCGAACTGCCGTTGTGTTCAAGCGATTCGCGCAGCCATTCAAGATATTCGATGCGATCGATTTTCACCGCGAGAGAAGATTCTTGCTGCGAGTTTTGTTGAATGGGCACAAGGGCATGGTTCACAGCTTCGAGTGCAGCCGCAAGACGTTCCTTTAAGAAGCTTTCATATGCATTTGCTAATTCTGCTTCGAGACTGCGTTTGAGTTCTTTGATTTGTCCACGCGGCACAAACCAATTCATATCGCCTTCGAATTGAATCTGCGTCGCAGTAAATCCAATATTGCCGAGCACCGTGAGGCCGTCGCGGATGTCGGATGTGAAGGTTGACGTCCCCGACTTTGGCCGCAGTGCTGGTGTGCGATGCAAGACTTGCACAATTGTTTTTGCGAATTTTTGCGCAACAAGGTTCATCACCAGGGTGTCGCCCTCAACCCGCGTGCTTAAAACAAGCTCGCACGCCTTGAGAGGGCGTAAGCGAGTTTCGCTTGACGGCTTTGAAACCTTTTCAATGTCGCGGCGCAGCGCATCGGAACGTGTGCGAACCACGCGATCGCCGACATTGGGCATGGGCAGATCATCGGGAATATCAATCTCAAGAACCATCCCGCGCTGAGCCGTTGGAACGAGTTTCCCTTCGCAACGCATGCTGCGCAACGAGAACTGGCAAACACGGTTTTGGTATTTGTCCTTCACTCCCTCTGTTCCCTTGCTGAGCGTGGAACCATGTTGTGGTTTGGAGTGGTAGAGCGATTCAGCTGGATCAATACGCAGCCCATCAAAGCGTTCAAGATCGCATTCGCTGCGAATTTCGATGCAGCGTCCACGCACGTTCAATACGTCACCAACGGGCTGACCTTTGTGAGTGGGGTTGTTCAGGTCGATCACGTTTTCGTGGTAACGCCCTTTTAAGAAAAACGACGTGGAATCACGTTGGAAGGTGAGACTCAGCTGCTCTTTGAGCTTTTCGGGCGTGTGAGATTTTTCTTGCGCCAACACATGCGCAAGGGCTGGAGCGTCTCGACGCAGTGTGGGCCGGCCAAATAATTCATCGAGTTTTTGCCGGTATGTTTGCACAACCATCGAAACATATTGTGCGTCTTTTTTGCGACCTTCAATTTTCAGAGTATCGACCCCGGCCTCAACAAGCAGATGCAGTGATTCAACGGTGTTGAGGTCTTTCATGCTGAACAGGAAGCCGTGTCCGGGTTCGTTGACAATTTTATAGGGTTTTCTGCAGGTGTAAGCACACTCGCCGCGGTTGCCACTGCGTGCATCTTCGGCGCCACTAAAAAAACACAAGCCACTGTAGGAATAGCAAAGACTGCCATGGCAGAAGGCTTCGATTTCAACTTCTTCACGTGAAAAAGCGGAGCGGATCTTTTTGATTTCCAAGGCGGTGAGTTCGCGTGCCAGCACCACACGCTTGAAACCTGCAGCCATGGCCTCGCGAACGCCGTCGAGATTATGCACAGCCATCTGCGTGGAGGCGTGCATGCGCAAATGAGGAAAATAGGTTTTGCACAAGCGAGCAAGGCCCAGATCCTGAACAATGATTGCATCAACGGCTATCTCTTCGAGCGCGGAAAGGGTTTCGAGGAGAGGCTTCAACTCTGAATTTTTAATGAGGATGTTCATCGTGACAAGAACCCGCATGCCATGTGCATGGGCCAGTGGAACGAGTTCGCGAAGGTCATCTAAAGAAAAGTTTTCTGCCCGTGCACGCGCATTGAAATTCTTTAAGCCAAGAAACACAGCGTCAGCGCCTGAGTTGAGCGCTGCGAAAAATTGTTCTCGACCTCCCACCGGTGCAAGAATTTCGGGAACCAGGGCTTGTTCCGAGACAGTTTGCGGGTTGCTTAAGTTCATTGGGTTGCCTCGCGCTGCGGGTCAAAGGCCTGAAAAGACCAGCCACTCCGGTGGGTTGTTGAAGAAACTGCAAGCGTCGGCAAGGGGAAAGTTTGCGCGGATGTTTTGATTATTAAATCGGCTGGTTAGCGAGTCGTAGCGAAGCCCTAAACTGTCCTTTTAAGGGCTTTGAATGTCTTCAATCCATGCCGATGGTGCGAGGCCGTTGCCTGCGCTTGTGACTGTGACTTTTGCTGGAGCTTTGAATTGGAATCTTTGCTCGTAACCAGCGCGGCGTGGGCCCGCGAAGATCGTCTTTTTACCGTCTTTGTCTTCCACCAAGACGGATGAGTCGAGGCCATTGTGAACCATGAACGAGACCGTAGCGCTGCCATTGCGCGCAGGAATTGAAGCAAGTGCCAAGTTCAACGGTTCGTTGAGCCCCATGTTGAACACTTCGCCTGCGAATCCGCCCAAGCGAATATTGTTGGGTGGAATAGCGCCGCTGTTGATAATGCGGAGCATGTCGACGTCGCTGAGATATTTTGCATAGTGGATCATGTTTACGTTTGCCGCTCTGCTCGCCAAAGATTCAAGTTCAGGAAGCGCGCTTGAGCTTTGGTGAATTGCCATCAATGCTTTGCTGTTTGCATCAACAATTGGAGAACCATCGGGAATGCCCTTGAGTTCACAATTGTGTATGGCAGTGTCGGCGGGCTTAGGTTGTGCAAAAATATTGGTCACACGCCCTGTAAAGAGGGTACAAGGGTTGGCTAACGAAACAAGAGTTTTTCCGCCAGCAGATTGTGCCGAGTAGACAAGTGCTTCGTTTGGGGTCAGCGTTTCAGATTCAACCGCCCGGGTTGCGAAATTGAATCTCGCGTTTGGAACCTTGTCTACTTTAAATACAGTGAGATCGTTTGAAAGCTCACGTCCTGTTGCATTGGCTTCGCTGGCGTTGCTAAAAATGACTTTTGTGCAGCGAGATGCTTCAATCGTTCCTGACCAACGCACGCTTGCTCCATTGCATTGCCAAGCACCAAGGAAGCAATGCCCCGAGGTCACAATTAAGCCATCGCCAACATGGACGGCAGTGCAGCTCAGCGACTTTTCTTTGTCTTGAAAGGGATAGACATCAACCACCCCAATAGCTTCTTCCAATGCGGTTGTGGTGCCAACCGTGCGTGTCGGACTGCGTTTTTTTACGCGCGCGTGCGCCTCAAAGGGAGAGGGCAACGGCTTTGTTGATCATGCCAGCCATTTGTTTGGCTCCAAAAACAGACGGATGCATTGTTTCTGGCTTGAGAAAGTATGGGAAGTTTTCAAAGAATTTATCGACGTTGATGAGATGTGTGTTGTTGCTTGCCAGAGATGAGAATGCGCGCGCGTTGCGGTTTTCATATTGCATGGCTTTTTCCAGCGATTCCATGAATAGAGGCAAATCTTTGATTGCCTTGAGAAGAGCCCAGTTTGCTAGTGCTGCGACTAACCCAGACTGTTTCTTGACCCGAGCTGTGTTTTGACTTTGATTCGCTTGCCCTGAAAGAGATTTACTCAGTAAACCATATTCGGAAAGTGCAGAATTCAAAATGCGCTCATATTCTTCATAGGCATCGCGAATGTCCTCAACCTCGGCTGCGGTAAAAACGGTGTCGGTTTCTTCATCGTAAAATTGGCCGGTCCGTTCAACCCGTTCATCTGCAGCGGCGGTCTTGAGGGTGCCTGCTGTCCAGCCGCGCTCGGCAGCGCTGAGAACAGCATTTGGGTTCTCTGAATATGAAACCTTGCGCAGCCAAACTGCGAGTTGCTCGGCGAAATTTTGTCCGGTCATGGTTTCAATGTACTGTCCAAAAACCGCACCCAACACCGGCTCGTATTTTTTCTGTGCAAATACTTCCAGTGGATCGTTGATAAGCCGTGCCATCAGGATAGGCACGGCCGGACCATCCGCAGTGTCGCTGGAAATTCCGCGAAGAACCTTATAAAAATCTTCCGAGACGTTGAAGCGACGAACTTCGTTAAATGTTGTTCCATTTTTGTCTGTCAGAGCCATCAAATTCAGCAGTGTTCGCACGATTAAGCTCTTGGGTCTGCTTTCGCGCATGTAGGCGAGCGCGTGCGAAACAGAGTCCCAAAACAGAGCATCAATGGCCATGATCATGCTGGGGTTGGTTGACTTCACATAACGAATGGCTTGTTCAACAGCGCGCTTGCGAAGTTCCGGGTCGGTCCATTTCGACTTCTGCAAAGGGACCATGATCTCCGGGCTGACGTATGCTTCGAAAAAGTCGTGCATGCGCCCGCCATCGAGGGCAAGGTCGAGCACGCGAGGTGCTTGCGGGTCTTGTCCACCGCTTGTGCGGAAGGTTTGGTAAATGTGGCCCTTGCGCTGTGAATTGCGCGGAGTTGATAGTGTTTTTACATTTTCAGCGCCACCGACAAGAGCGGCCGCTTCTCCGTATCCGGTATTTTCCATCAACCACTTTGAAAAATTGGGCGCCGTGAGATGCGCCGTGTCGCGTATCGGATCATAAATCCATTCACCGGTGTATCCGTCGCGCTGCAGCGACCACGTTGGAATCAGTGCGGAAGGGCGGTTTTTGGCGTCATTTTCCAAAATTGCGATGCGTTCTGCGACACCATATCCCGGTTGTTTCCATTGCACGTTGGCTAAGAACTGGACGAGATAATTGCGTCTAAACCACAAGTTATCGGCGGTGAGATCTGTGTAGGACCTGAGCTTATCGGTTTGGTCGCAACCGATGCAACCATGCGTATAACTCGCACCAACATTAACAACACGAGAGTAATACTTGATTTGGTCTTGGGCGCTCAATTTTGGAAAGCAGAATTGTGATGCGTCTTTGTTGTAATTGCTTTTGCTTGGTTCAGCGAATGCTTGGCCAACTCCAAACAGACGGGTGCATAGAACAACCATTGCAATTCGTTTGAACATCGCAGTCCTTCTCTGAGGGTCACTGACTACCCTCAATTATTGGTCTGCAGTTGAATCGGAAAAAGATGGAATTATTCAGGGCTGACAAAAAGAAGTGACGTGTTTTTGTCGACAGAAATGAGACTGTCGGCAGAAATGGAACCGGTTTGTGTCAGGTGATCTGACGTATAGCACAAGATGCCTACCAGCACTTTGGCGGAGCCGGCAAAGAGCGTCTCCTCTGATGGAGTGTTGACGATCAATTCGCTTTGATGAGCAAGCACGTGTCCCACCCAGCGCAGGTATTGGCCCATTTGTTCGAGATGCTCTTCTTTGGGTTGACCCGTTTTAAAATCGACCACCAAATGAAGGTTTGGGTTTTCGCGTAGACCCTGTGATGTGAGCTGCTGCAATATTCCAACCTGTTCACCTTGACTATTGATACAGTGGCTTTGCCAAAGTTCCTTGGGCCATTTATTGGCAGGCACAACGCAAAATAAATCAACAATCCGGCGTTGTGTCTTCATCAAGCCACGCACTGTATCGCTCGATTTTTGCGTGGCATCGACGGTGCTCCAGATTTCCAATTCGTGTTCGCGAACAACAGCGTTGTTCAGCAAGCGTTGGATAAAGCTGCGGCCTGTGTGTTTTTTGCTGTCGGCATGTTCCATCAACGCATGAAAGCGGAGTCCTTCCTCGCTTGCAGTGAATTCAGAGGTCGCTTCGGGTGTTTTGCGAGAGGATAATTTTTGCGGATCTTTGTCCATGACTGGCTCTTCCACTGCCGCTGCAATTGGCTCTGCCACCGAAATAGCATCTGAATTTGAAAGACGCCAAGGCGTGGTTTTGACCTTGTCGACCTGTTTTTCTAGCCAGTCTCTCATCCATTGCGGATCGACGTGTTCAGCATGTGAGCTCGCTGAGTGCGCAGATGAACCTGGAGAATCTGCTGACACAAGCGGAGGCTCGAAGGAGGCGAACCATGCGGGGCCGTAGTCTTTCATTGCGACTTGCCCACTCCACTCGGGTGTTTTAAGTGCGGGTTCAAGCTGCCGACCAAACCACGGTGTTTTTGGCCGCGCGCCTCGCTTTGCTTCTTTCCGTAAATCAAAAACCCGATCGGCAAAACAGGCAAAGACGGTTGTTTCAAGGCCAGAGATCTTCAAGGCCGCTGGGTCGAAAGAGTCGCCTTCTTTAAGACCCGCAAGCTTGTCGCGAAGATTTTTGCGAACCCGCCCTGAAACCGCGGGCGACATTAAAATCAACATTTCCCGCGCACGCGTGAACGCAGTGTAAAAAACGCGTTGCCGCTCGAAATCTTGTTCGAGTCTGTCTTGCAGGTCTGCACTCCAGCGAATCGTTTGCTCACCGCTCTGCGAGGCTACGTGAATGGCCACCGTGTCTTGCGGCGGATGCGGGTTGTTGATCCATGGGTAAAGCGAGGCCGACTCGGTGTCTTCAGCGAGCCACTTGATGTGCGTGGCAGTTTCGCCCGACTTCATCACAAAGTTCTCTGGGGCGCGTTCTCGTTGCGTGCTTGGCCAAAAAACCACAACCGGCCACTCGAGACCCTTGGCTCCGTGAATAGTGCAGATGGTCAGCGCGTCTTGATTCGGATTCTCCGCTTTATTTTTCAAGCGCAGCTGAGCAAGCTGGGTGTCGAGAAATTCAGCCGGCCAGCGGATATGCAAGCTCTGACGAATAGACCAAACATCCAATGCTTGATGCAAAGCAAAGGCAACATTTTCCATGGCTGCGTTCATCAAGTTGCGCTGCTGTTGACCAGCACCTGGAAAGCCCCAGCGGAACAATTGCCACGCTGAAAAGAAATGCTCAGCTGCAAGCTCACGACACTCTTTGAGGTGGGTGATAACGGCTTGGAAATGAGCGGGAGCCTTTGTCTCACCTTTTTTTGTCTCGCGATCCGAGGCCGGAGTGATGATCATGTCTTGCGGAAATTCTCCCGCGGCAGCGGCTTCAAGAAGTGCAGACGCTTCGTTCGCTGGAGTGTCGAGCCATCCGCTCCACAGCAGAGTGGCGAATTCATTCAATTCCAGCGGTCCGCACAGCCACTTGCCAAGAATAAGCCCCACATCTTCACAGCGCTTGAGCTGCGACGATTCTCCGTTTGCAGTGCGACTCACTTTTGCCAGGCAGGGAATTCCATAGCCGTGCAGCACGGCTTGGGTTTTGTTCGCCCAATCATTTGTTTCGCACAGCACCACCATGTCGCTCCAGGAAAACCGACCACTTTCAACAAGCCCTTTCAGCTCGCAGGCAAGCGCCCATGCATTGAAGGTGTGCAGCGAAGGGAGTTCGTGAGCTTCCAGGCCGTTTTCGAGACGATCCGATGATGTCGAGGCACCGAGCATCAGGAGGCGCGGAAAGGAAAATGTCACCGTGTCGGTGCGTCCGGCGTCGAGCGCTTTTGCGGCAACAAATGTTTGCTGTGCGTTGATGGCAAAACCAGTTTGGTGAAAGTCTTCGGGAATTTTGTTGTTGCGGTAGCTGAAGGTCATGTCAGAGAGATAATTGATGAACGGCAGGAGATCGGGATGCGAGCGGAAATTTCGCGTGAGCTCAATTAATTTCCAACTTGGGTCGGTTTTTAAACGCTGAAAAACTCCGACATGAGCGCTGCGGAAACCATAAATGGATTGTTTGGGATCACCAACCACAACCATCCGACCATCATTCTCGCTGTTCTTACTATCGCTCATCACCAGCGACATCAGGATGTCATGTTGGGTTTCATTCGTGTCTTGGTATTCATCAACAATCAATTCTCGACACTGCAGTGGCAAATGGGTGGCAATGTTTGATTCAAAAAATGTTCCATTTTTCTCTTCTGGCGCAAGGCAAAGGAGATGATAAAGAAACATCATCCGATCGTTGTGAGTGAGTCGTCCGGTCATCAGACGTTTGTGAAAATGATCCCGCGCAAGTGTTTGAAGTTCGCTCAATACGGGAATCGACGCTGGGTGAATACGTTCGAGTGCAAACCGCAACGGAGGGGCACCCACTTTAAGAATATTTTCATGCAGCAAAGCGGCACTGATGCGATCGAGTCCGCGGTAACGCACCAGTGCAGGTGCAAGCTCTTGAAACCCACGCGGCTCGAACGCGCCGGCCAACACGAAATCAAGCACATGTGCTTCGTGCTCTATGGTGCTGCTGTGGCGTTCAATGATATTGATGATATCTTCGGCTAATTCAGGGCGCAGTTCGTCTTCTGTTACAAGGTTAACTGCTGGTGGAAATCGTTGATTTTCAAGCTTCCACTGTGCAACTTTTTCGGCCGGCAAGCGGCCACGCACGTCTTCCCACCAGGTTGGAAAAAGATTTCCAACCAGTTGCATAAACAACGCATCGATAGTCGACATATGCAGTCGACCAAGCGCACGTTCAAGTGCCTCAGGGTTGGCTATCGATTTTTCCAATTGTGCTTCAACCCGCCCACGCAGCTCTTCATCTGCGGCGCGTGAAAAAGTGACCAAGATCAGTTCATGGGGTTGCATGCGTAGCGGCATCGGTGCCTTGTTCAAGAGCCAATCAACCCGGCGTGTGAGCAATGTGGTTTTACCGGCTCCAGCACCCGCCTCAATCACCAGGTTTTTGCATCGGCTGCGCTCCGGTTCGCTGAGTCGCGTCGGGAAATAGGCAGCGTCTTGTTGTTCTGGGCTGAGCGGTTTTTCGTTGGTTTCAGTGGTTAAAATTTCGCTGCTCATGATTCCTCCTCGCCCGGGCGCAGGGCGGTCGGGCAAAGCATTTTCAGCGCACAGCTCTTGCACATTTCTTTGTAAAGAGGCCGCGCAGGGAAATGCCCTGAGACAAGTGTCTCGGCACGTGTTCTGTAAGAATCAAAGAGTTGTGCATAGGCGTCGTCATTGAATTGCAGCGGAGACCTGAATGCACACGAGACGAATGGGTTGCGGCTGAGGTCGAGGGTTTTGAGGCGGAGAAGGGTGAACGCCGAAACTCCGCGAGGCCTTTCATCGTCGCTCGCTTCTTCCGCTTGTTTGCGCGCCCAGGCAAGACAATAAATTGCGCCTTGGACACTGAGACGGTTGTAGGGTGTCGCCTCGAGCGGGTTGAGAACAAGAGCGGGTTCTTTTTTTGGAACCTTTGAGGTTTTATAATCGATGATCTTGTCACCCGAAGGATGCGTGTCAACTCGGTCGATGCGGCCCGTAAGCAGCAAACCCGGTGCAATCTCCAATTGAAAAGGTTGCTCAAGGAATGCGGCGCGTGTTTCTTTACTATTTTCATCTGCACCCGATTGGGATGCCGTGTCATTCGACGCACCAAGCAGCAATAATTCACTTTGAATCATTTTACGAAATGCCCTTCGCACGCCTTCGCGTGTGAGCTTTTGCTTGAGTGCAGATTGTTTAACTTGGAAGCCTGTCTGCACCGCTGGGTTGGCGGGCGAAAAAATTGCCTTCTCAAGTTCGCCGGCAAGCTCTTTTGCGTGGTTCATTTGTACGAGCGAAAGCTCAGCGGACCTGAAGGCACTGAGAAGAGCCTTGTTCCATAAAGTTGAATCGTTGCTCAGAAAAATTTCTGATTCAACAAACTCTTCGTTGATCTGAGTGATCAGTTTTCGCCACAGATTCGTTTGTGGCTCGTTGCTTTCATTGGTGAGGGCGATGTGGCGAAGACTTCTAAAAAAACATTCAGCAGCACTGTGCGCGCGTTGTCCCATGACTTTAACATCAGGTTGCAGAGCTGCTTGTGCATCGGCTTCACTGCGGTGGAGAGTGAGCCAATAGAAGCGCAGCGGACATTCAACATAATCTTCAAACGCCGTCACCGCCAGAGTGTGAGGTTCATTGGGAGTCTTGGGTTCGCGCAGGAGTCGTTTCCATTCCGGGTCGAATATTTGTTGTGAGCCTGCAAGCCAGCGTTCGAAAGAGGATGCGGGAAGCGCGTCGGAGATGGTGGTTGTTTTGAATTGCGCTGGTTGACACCATGCTTTTGCATAAGTGGGAAAGGCCTCAACGTCTTGGTAACCGCGAACCAGAAAAGTGATTTTGCATCCGCGCGTAAAAATGGATTGCCAATAGCCACGATACGACTGTTCAGAGGCAATCGGATCGAGTTGAACTTGCTTGCTGCGGAGTTGGTGAAAGACCGCGTTGAGCAAGCGCAGGTGAAAGCTCGGTGAGGTGGTTGAGTGCGGGCTTCCTAAGACAATAAATTGCTCGGGAGTTTCAATGCCCGGCAGAAGCGAAAGTGCAGGGGGCATGCCTGCCACTTCTCCAAGCTCACCAATGCTAAAGGTTTCGCTGTCGAAGAAACGATGGAGCATGAGGTCAAATGAAACCCCATGTTTGCGCAGCGAGGGGCTTAGGTTGTATTGATTGAGTGCATTTTCGATAAGCTCAGTAAAAGGCTCAAGGCGTTGCCAATCTTTGTTAAATTCGTCATGTAAGCGGGTCACTCGTTCTCCGGCCGGATTAGCCCAGAGAGATGCGCCGTTGGAGCTTTGTTGCGGCGGATGATCTGCGTTTTGTTCGGCATGAGATTTTTTATTCAGGTTGTTTTCGAAGTCGGCCGGTGTCAGTGAGTGAACGCCTGAACCATCCGCGCGAATCACATTCCAGTCGCGCGCATTCATGTCACCCAGTAAAAATTGAGTTCTTGCGTCTGAGTTGCTGTGCAATGTTTCAAAGGTGTTTGCAAGTGCAGCTTGTGAGCCAATCACCTTGACTTGAGCAACTGCTGCTTGCGGAACAATCGTTTGGCTTGGAATCAGCGTGCGCGCCCACCAGGTTTGAATACCGGTTGAATTTGCGTGCGACTGCGAAATCTGGCGTGCACGAAACAATCCCTCACGCAGCGCGTCTATCCAGCTCGCTTGGAAATTCCCGGGCCGATAGGTTTGTTCTAATGGTGCTTGCGGTTGAATTTTTTTGCGCTCATTCCCAGTTGCACGGGTGTATTCGGGAGCAGCAATCCACAGCAAAGGGTCATCGAGAAATTTTTGTGGCCAAAGAAATTCTTCACTGCCGTTTTCGCCCTGTAGCGCCGAGCTCAGGTGAGTTTGAAAGTGTGGGCCCCAATACTCTCCAATAAATGATTGCAGGCGACAAAACTTCGATAAAATCTTTTGCACAAGTTGGTATGCAACAAGAATTGTGCGCAGAGACACATCGGGAACATCAGCCACTTGCTTGAGTGAGTGCTGCGTTTGTTGGACTTCCAGCAAAACGCTGAGCAACGATTCGTCTGGCGGAAGGGCAGTGTCGGCAAGAGTGAGAATCTGTTTTGCAAGCGGTGCAACATCGCTGCCTGCATAGCCCAGCTTCAGCAAAATAAGCCGTGTCAGCCGCTCTTGCTCGACAATGTCGATATACGGTGAACGGAAAAGCCGGTTCGCCTCAGCACCCACAATCGTGGCGCTATTGTGGGACAGAGTGAGAGCGAAATTTCTCACCAGTGTGTCGGGGGTATAGAGACTCACGCCAACCCAAGATTGCAGAGGATCCGCTCGCCCCGAAAGTTTGTTTTGCTGATTGAGTAAACTAAAAATTTGCGTCCGGATGGAAACAAGGTCTTCCTTGCGCTCACAAACAAGAATCCAGCGTTGGCGAGCGCGGCTTGTTGCAGACGCCAAAAGTTCCTGCGCAAGGTTTTTGTACACAGAGTGTTCTGCGAGCAAAAAACCGTGCGCGAGGAACGTTTGCAGCATAGCAATCAGCTATTCTTTTGTTGTGCGAGGAACTCAGCGCGAAGATCTTTGCGCAGAATTTTGCCAATCGGGGTTTTAGGGAGTTCTTTGCGGAATTCAACGTAGCGTGGAACTTTGTATCCGGTGAGCATTTCTTTGCAGTGCGCGCGCACGCTGTCTTGCGTCAGGTTTGGTGTGCGCGGCACGATATAAGCCTTTACAGCCTCGCCCGATGTTCCATCTGGAATTCCAATCACCGCCACTTCAACAACTTCTGGATGCTTGGCAATGCAGTCTTCAACCTCATTTGGATAGACATTGAAGCCGGAAACCAAAATCATGTCTTTCTTGCGATCAACAATCTTGAAGAAGCCATCGCTGTCCATCACCGCAACATCACCCGTGTACAACCAGCCGTCTTTGATTGTTTTGGCTGTTTCGTCGGGACGCTTCCAATAGCCGGCCATCACCTGTGGCCCGCGGGCAATCAGTTCCCCGGGTTCGCCCAGTCCAACATCAACGCCATTGTCATCTACCAAGCGGATCTCGGTTGATGGCATTGGCACACCAATAGATTCGCGCTTCACTTTGGCACCAATGGGGTTGAAGGTGAGAACAGGGCTTGTTTCTGTGAGTCCGTAGCCTTCAATAACAGGAGTGCCAATGGTCTTGCCCCAACGCTCTGCTGTTGACGACAACAGCGCCGCGCCTCCAGCAATGGCCATTTTCATTTTCTTTGGCGGATTCTGCGCAAACCATGGTTCATTGAGGAGCGCATTAAAGAGTGTGTTGACCCCAGTCATCCAAGTGATTTGGTGTTTGCTGAAAGCCTTTTGCAAGTTGCTCATCGGGCGCGGGCTGGGGATGAGGATGTTGGTTGCGCCTTCTTCAAAGAACGACAAGCAATTCACCGTGAATGCGAAAATATGATAAAGCGGCAGAGCGGTAATAATGGTTTCTTCGCCGGTCACAATGGTTGTCTTGGCGAATTCCAGAATCTGATAAACGTTTGAAAGAAGATTGCGATGAGTGAGCATCGCTCCTTTGCTGACTCCTGTTGTACCACCCGTGTACTGAAGCGCCGCAAGGTCATCGAGTGTTATATTTGGCATCGCCAAAGCTTTTTGACCATGCGCTCCAGCGCGTGCCCATGCTGTTTCGGTTTGCGCAAGACGAGCCTGGCCTGCTGCAAGTGCTTCGCGGAAAGGAAGGTGAGGAACTGTGCAAGGCATAACCTGCTTTTTAACTTTGAGCATGGTCTTGATGAGTAGTTTCAAATGCACAGGGAAGAAATCGGCAACGCTCACCGTGATCACATGCTTGATTCCGGTTTTGGGCAAAACCCGCGGAAGCTTGTCGGCGAACATGTCGATAATAATGAGCACGGTGGCGCCGCTGTCGTTAAACGCATGCTCCATTTCGCGGTCTGTATAAAGAGGGTTGACGTTGACCAAAGTGCAGCCCGCTTTGAGAATACCGAAAATTGCGATGGGGTAGGCAATGCAATTGGGCATCTGAATGGCCACCCGATCACCCTTTTGTAGTTGCAGCTCTTTGAGTAGAAATGCAGCAAATTGATTCGAGAAGGTTTCAACCTCGGAGAAGCTGACGCTGCCTTCCATGCCGTTTGCGAGGCTGGTGATAAAGGCCGTTCTGTTGCCGAACCGGTTTGCTGAGTTAGAGATTAGGGCCCCGATATTATCATAGGGAATATTGGGGATCTCTTGTCGAACACCCTTCGCGTACTGAGAAATCCATGGTTTTTTCAGGTAGGTCGGTTCTGCATTCGTTTGCGTCATGGGTCGAGGCTCCTTCCATTGGGGCTTCAGTTTCCGGTGCTAACAGGTTATCAAAGCTCAAGCGTCCCGCAAAGTTGAGGAAGTGTCATGTCTGTTGTGCGTAAGCTACCCGAGCACGTGATCAACCAAATAAAAGCCGGTGAGGTGGTTGAACGACCTTCGAGCGTTGTCAAAGAGCTCCTTGAAAACGCAATTGATGCGCAGGCACAGGAAATTGAGATTGAGCTCCTTGATGGCGGCAGGCAGCTGGTTCGTATTGTTGACAATGGTTCCGGGATGTCGCCTGAGGATGCACTTTTGGCTCTTGAGCGACATGCCACAAGTAAAATCCTTTCATTTGAAGATTTGCATCAGCTGTCAACGTTTGGTTTTCGCGGCGAAGCTCTGCCAAGTATTGCAGCGGTCTCTGATTTCACTCTCCGAACTCGGCGCAGTGTCGACGCCACCGGGGTGGAAATTCATGTCCGCGACGGGCACGCGAGTGCGCCACAGGCGTGCGGGATGGCAGTTGGAAGCGAAGTGATTGTTCGCGATCTTTTTTGCAATGTACCTGCGCGGCGAAAGTTCTTGCGAGCCACGGCAACGGAATTGGGTCACACGCTTGAGCTCGTGCAGGCGATGTCGCTCGCGTATTATCGGGTTGGTTTGCGCCTCACCCACAACGGGCGCGATGTGTTGAATCTGCCCCCCGCTCAATCCCTCGAGCAGCGTTTCAAGGCTCTACTCGCGGGCGAAGCGTCTGAGTACGTTGCGGTGAATTATCAAAAGGGCTCATTTCTTCTCGAAGGGTTCGTGCAAAAGCCCGAAATGGCGCGTCCGGTGCCGCGCTATTTCATAACCTTTGTGAACGGCCGGCTCGTGAAAGACAGAATTGTCAGGAACGGAGTTTTGTCGGGTTATACAGGCCTGACAATGAAAGGACTTGTGCCCGGTTGTGTTCTTTTTGTGAGCGTTGATCCTGCTCTTGTCGACGTCAATGCGCATCCCAACAAAACTGAAATTCGCTTTACCGATGCGCCACTCGTGCAAGACCTTGTGACAATAGCCTTGCAGGCTGATCTGCGGCGCACAACCCAAAGCCAAATGCTCAGTACACTTCCAACGGCTGAAACCATTGTTCGCATGCGGCCTGAAATGAGGCGTGAAAATTGGCTTGACGACAAAGTAACAAACCATCAGAACCACACTTCAGTGGTGCAAAATTACGACAGAAGCCCGGCGCCAAC
Organism: bacterium; assembly: GCA_009918675.1. Lineage (GTDB taxonomy): Bacteria > Bdellovibrionota_B > Oligoflexia > Silvanigrellales > Silvanigrellaceae > RFOM01. The sequence goes on along the minus strand of RGDM01000012.1, from coordinate 64,451 downwards.
GGGGGGCATGGCATCGGCAGGTGTGAGCCGTGCTGCTGAGCAATCGTCCGGACAGCGCCGTTCTTTTGAACCGGGTTTGAGCAGCGAGAAGAATTTTTCCGCCGTAGCTAAACACGTGGAGAGAGCATCGGGTAAAAGTGCGAATTATCAACAAACGATTTTCGCACGGGGCCAAGCGGGCGCTGCTTCAAGCAATCATCCTTTGGCTGAGGCAACGTACTTAGGGCAATACAAAAATTGTTACCTTTTATTTGAAGCTAAAGAAGATCTTTTGGTTGTTGATCAGCACGCCTTTCATGAACGGGTGCTCTTTGAAGAACTTGCCTTGCAGATTGAGGGCGAGCGCGGCTTGGCGCGGCAATCTCTTCTTGCGCCACTCATGGTTCCAGTGCCTCCAGCGATTGGTGAAGTTTTGAATGAAGAGGAAGCCACGCTGCGGCATCTCGGTTTTGAAATTGAACTGCTTGCCAATCGGAGTGTTGCATTGCATTCGCTGCCCACTCAGGTTGAGTTCAACAAAGCAGCCGCACTTTTTGATGATGTGGTTGCAAAAATTCTTGCCATCAAAGGCTTCTCTTCTTCCGATGCGCATCCTCTCGTTCAGCAGGCGCGTCGTGTTGGACAAGAATGGCTGGATGTTGGCGTGCGTCCAGCAAATCTGACACGCAAAGAATTGTTTCATTTGCACCTTGCAACCGTTGCATGCCACACAGCGGTGCGCAGCGGTGACCCGATGAATCCAGAACTCGTTCGACGCCTCCTTTTGCGCGGAGGAGAAGTTGATTTCTTTGCGCATTGTCCACATGGACGTCCTGTTTGGCGGCGCTGGACGGATTCTGATGTTGCGCAATGGTTTTCACGAGTCTGAGTGAGTTAGGTTAAAAAAAATGCATCGGTTCGCAAAAGCAGTGTTTGTGATTGGGCCAACGGCTTCAGGTAAAACTGGACTCGCACATGCTTTGTCTGACCTGCTTTCGCAGCAATTTTCTCGCACGTGTGAGCTTGTAAATCTTGATGCTTTTCAGTTCTACCGCGGCGTGACGATTGGAACCGCCAAACCACCCGCAGAAGAGATCAACCGCTACAAATATCACGGTATCGATGTGCTTGCCCCGTGTGAGACGATTGATGCTGCTCGCTATGCCGAGATGGTTTGGGATGCGTGCAACGACATTGATGCGCGCGGATGCTTGCCTATTTGCGTGGGTGGAAGCGGGTTATACCTGCGTGCTGTTCTGCATGGTCTCGATCCTTTGCCTCCGCGTAACGAAGATTTACGCAACATGTTTCGCGCCTCAGCCGCGGTTTGGGGTTGGCCAGAGCTCCACCGTTGGTTGGGCGCTCTGGCCCCCGAACGAGCCGCTGAGCTACACCCCAACGACAAAACCCGTATCGAGCGCGCTCTCGAGGTTGTCTTTCAGCGTCCCGAGGGCACAGAGCCTGCTGCTTTATTCAAAAAGTCTCAGCCACTGTCTCAGCAAAGTCTGTGCGGTGATGCGTTCGTTATTCAGGTGGACTGTGAGGATGAGGTTCTTCGCGCACGTATTTCGCGGCGGCTGGAGGTGATGTTTGCTGAAGGGTGGATTGCCGAGGTGGCAGATTTGATGGCTGCTCAGGGTGAAGTGTTCAAAACCAGCCAGGCGTTCAAGGCGATTGGTTATCCGGAGATTTGGGCAGCCTTGGCAGAGGTTGAAGGAAACCAAGCGAGACTCACAGAGAAGACATTGCTCCAGCTTCACGAGCGAATAGCCACCTTGACCTGGCAGTATGTTCGCCGGCAGCGGACCTGGAATAGCAAGGAACACTGCGACTGGACGTTCGACAGCAGTGGGGGAATTTCGCAGAAGTTCCATTTAAGCGACCAATTTGTTGATTTTATATCATAAAAAAGTCACATCATTCTCAATACATAAAAAAATCTTCAAAAAAAAATCACACGAGTCTGGCCGGCAAACCAAAAATGATCTAGTGTCTGGACCACAATTGGTCTGACGTTTTGCCAAAACGGAGAACGCGGTTTGACAGCAACTCGAGTGTCACACATCGCAAGAGCACTCTTCACTCCCATGATGGGTCTCGCTGTGATTCTTTCGTCGTGCGGTCGCGCGACAAATCCCGCAGCTAATTCCCAAAGCGCAAAACTTATGGAGCGGCCAGGAAGTGCCGGCGTGCGTTCGCTCACACGTCCGTCGTCTTACGTTCACCTGTTTGAATGGACCTGGCGAGATGTCGCTAAAGAATGTGAAAAAGTTCTTGGGCCCGCTGGTGTTGATGCGGTGCAAATTTCCCCGCCGCAAGAACATCGCCTTATGCCGGGTTCACCTTGGTTTCAGCGATATCAGCCGGTGAGCTACAGGCTTGAGAGCCGCAGTGGGACCCGGGCCGAGTTCATCGACATGGTGAATCGCTGCCAAAAAGCCGGTGTCGATGTCATCTCAGATGCAGTCGTAAATCACATGGCACAAACTCTTCCCTTCAATCAGTCGGAAACCGGTTGGGCCGGCTCCAGCTATTCCCGCTACAACTACCCTGGGCTTTTCGCTTTTGCAGATTTTCATCACTGTGGACGCTACTCCGACAACGTCATCCGCAATTACCAAGATCGCTGGGAAGTACAAAATTGCGAACTTCTTGGACTTGCTGATTTAAACACTGGCAACGATTCCGTCCGTGGCAAAATTGCAGACTTTTTAAATGACCAATTGAGCATCGGTGTGCGCGGCTTCCGCATTGACGCAGCGAAGCACATGGCCCCTGGAGATATTGGTGCGATTGTTTCGCAGCTGCGAAATTCACCCTTCGTCTTTCAGGAAGTCATTGACCAAGGCGGAGAGCCTGTCAGTGCAATTGAATATCTCGACAATGGCTCGGTCACCGAGTTCCGTGTGGGCCTGGCTCTGGCTGCGTTGTTCCGACGCGGTAATTTGAGTGCACTTGGCAGCATGGGCGAGTCGTGGGGCTTTGTGCCGTCGCGCAAAGCGGTTGTCTTCACCGACAACCACGACAATCAGCGTGGTCATGGCGGTGGCGGTCCTGTGCTCACCTACCGAGATGGAACTTTGCATACTCTTGCCAACCTTTTTCTGTTGGGCTTCAACTACGGCAGCGTTGGCATCATGAGCAGCTACGACTTCTCTCGTGAATCCGATGGCCCGCCGGTGAACTCCGATGGGCAAACACGCCCCGTTTACACAGAAGCTGGCCTGTCGAACTGTGGAAAAGGTCAGTGGATCTGTGAACACCGCGACACAACATTATTATCAATGCTGAAATTCCGTCGCACGGTGGGCAGCGCCCCAGTAATCAAGTGGTGGTCAAGTGAATCGGGAGCTCAGATTGCCTTTTCGCGCGGTGATCAAGGCTGGTTCGCTCTTAATATCGAAGGTAAATCGAGCTTTGTTTCTGTCCAAACGTCTTTACCAGACGGCCTTTACTGCGATTCTTTGAGCGGCATGAAGTACGCCGGCGACCCCAAATCGTGCAGTGGACAGCGGGTTGAAATTCGCGACGGCACTGCCCAGGTGGTGATTCCGGGCATGAGTGCGGTTGCAATCACTCTTCAAGAACGCATCAACTTTAACTGAGCTGCCATCGACAGAGTTCGTGCTCTTCAGACGGAATCCAGGTTCCCTTTGGTCCAACAACGGCAATGCAGGCCGATTCTTGGCCCAGCAAATCGCGCAATGCGCTGCTCACCTGGGCCGCTGTCACCGCTTCAATGCGTTCTTTGAAGCCGAGGAAATTGTCGTAACCAAGTCCGTAAACGTCACTCATTGCCAACTGTGAAGATTGGTAATGATGATGTTGACTGTCGAGACTCTGCGCCCCCAAAAGGGAATTCTTGGCACGCATCAGTTCTTCTGAACTGGGCTCGCTGCGCGCGAGTGTTTCGATGTGCGATTTAAGCCCGGCAATCGCTTGTTGGGTTTTTTCTGCGGCTGTGCCGATGTAGGTTGTGAAAGTTCCGCCCATGAGCCCGGGCGATTGAGAGCAGCCCACGCTGTAGGCGAGCGACTGAGCATCGCGCAAATCCATAAATAGCCGTCCGCCTTGCCCACCCAGCACCGAGCATGCAACTTCAAGGGCGGTGCGACGTGAATCGCTGAGCGTATAACTCCGCACACCAAGGCTGATATGCGCCTGTTCACGTTCGAGAATATCAAATCCAATCCGTGTTTGTGCGGGCATTTGTGGAGCTGTTCGAGCCTCACTCAGTGCGCCAAACTGCGCAATGCGCTGCGTGCGGTTCTGCGCGATCTCGGAGAGCTCAAGCCCAACCGTGTCGAACGTTGCCTCAACATCGAAGCTGCCGGCAGCCGAAAAAACAAATTTTTCAGAGATGAGTAAACGCTGCCATTGCTGAACAAGATCGTCGATTGTGATGGTGCGGAGCGTTTCGAGCTGACCAAGAAGTGGGCGACCGTATGGATGATCTGCGAAAAACAGCGGACCGTTGAGTCGGCTCAAGCGCGAGCCAGGACTGTCTTTTTGTGCAACCAAAACTTCTTCGGTTTCGCGCATAACCCGTTCAAATTGGTCGGTTGAGAATGCGGGGCGTGCCAGACAATCAAGAAGCATACGCAAGGCGCGAGGTTGAACCTCACTCAAAGCGTCGAGCCGCAAGCCGAATAAATCGCGACTCGAAAATGCGCTGATGGATGCGCCCATGTCCTCGAGTTCAGTCACAAACGCTCGGTACGATTGACGCGTTGTTCCGCGCGTTAACATTTGCGCAAGAAACGCGTTGAGACCGATCTTCTCGATCGGTTCATGATGTTGTCCCCAACGCCAAACGAGAACGTGGCTGACAACAGGAAGACGCTGCGAAACGCGTCTGTTGAAATGCAAAACAGCATCTGAGCCGAGCTGGAGCTCGCTATGGATGACGTGTGGATTGCGCTGTGAAACAAATGTTTTGCATTGTGTCGCAAGCTCCGATTGAGGCGAATTCTTGTTCAGAGAGCCATGCAATGTGGATTGAAGAATTTCACGACAAGAATGGATTGCCTCTGCAAGTGTTTTTGCATTGACCTGTTCAGCATGCTCTTCGTTGGTTGCCGCAACACACGTGATTTGCCCATCGAGGAACTTCTGACAAACTTCTTTGGCACAACTTTGAACTTGCGAGGTTGTGACCTGATTCAATTTCTGCAGAAAAATTGTATCGAACTCAAGTTTCGCAGTGGTGAGAAGGTTGTTGCCAATATTGCGAACAAGCCCTTCAACACTTTCGCGTGAGTAGATTTTTTCTGCTTTTGCTGCGGTCAAAACCCGCTGCAGTTCAGCTGAAGTTGGACCATCTTTCGCAAGCCGGGCGATTTCTCCCATCGCGCACTGCAGCGCATCAAGAGCAGATTCGCTGCGGCCATAAAAGCCAAATCCGGCAAAGCCGTAGGGAAAGCGCGGCGTGTACAAAGACGAATCTATTGCGGTTACGAGTTGTGCTTCGTCTTTAACACTTTGAGAAAGTCGCGAAGAATCACCTTGACCCAAAATACTTGCAAACATTTCCCAAGCAGGCGTTGAGGAATCTTCAAGGCAAGGTGCAGGAACTGTCAGCTGCAGGCGAGTTTCCTGATATGGACCATGAATAACTTCACAAACGGGCGAAGTTAGCGGTGGGCGCGCATGCGTGCGCGACCAAACGCGTGAGGGCAAGCTTGCTGGAGCAAATCGTGCAGCAAGACTCTCGAGGCGTTCACTCATTTCGCCCATGTGGAAGTCGCCAGCACCAACAAAAAACATGTTATTTGGGATATACCAACGCTTATAGAAGGCCATCAGACTTTCACGAGTAAAGCTTTTAACCACGGCCTCGTAGCCAATCACCGGCCGGCCTTTTGGATGACCTGCAAACAACTTTGCAAAAAGTGTGTGACTTAAACGCGCGGATGGGTTGTCTCGGCTGCGGCGAATCTCTTCGACAACAACTTCAAGCTCACGGGAGAGTTCGTCGGAATCGAGCAGACTCGAGCAAACAACGTCAAAAAGAAGCTCTGCACCCTGAAACGCAAATTCGCGCGGAGCGTTTATGTAAAACACGGTGTGATCAAAGGTTGTGTAGGCGTTGATTTCTCCGCCCGCAGCTTCCACCTGACGGGCGATGTCGCCGGTTTTTGGAAAGCGTTCGGTGCCTTTAAAGAGCATGTGTTCGAGCACATGAGCCATTCCAAATTCGTGCGGCTGTTCATCGAGACTTCCGGTCTTGACCCACATCTGCAGGGTGACAAGTGGAGCAAAATCCACTTGCTCAAGGTAACACTCACACCCGTTCGACAGATATCGGTGTTGAACGGTGGCCGAAGCGGTTGCCGGCGTTTGTGATGCTGAAGCTGAAGCTGATACAGATGTATTTGTCATCGAAAGTCTCCATGACCCGTTCAAGGGGCTGCTGGCAAAGTATTGAGGGCAGCAATTGCGCAGCGCACACGTCTGCGAACCATTTCTTTGCCAATCACCTCCATGGACTCAAACAATGGAGGTGTTTCCTTTGCACCCGTGGTTGCGACCCGCAAAGGCATGTAGATGTCTTTCGCTTTGAGATTTTTCGCAGCGAGGAATTGTTCCATTGCGGAGGTGATTTCAGTCGCTGTCCAAGACTCAATCACTTCAAGAGCATCAAGCGCGTCCGAAAGCGCTTGCGCTGTATCGGCGGCTGAACGGCCCTTCGGGAGCAGCAATTGCGTGTCGTATTTTAAGTCGCCCGAAAAAAAGAAATGAGTTGCATTGATGAAATCTTCGAACTTCTCAATGCGATCTCGAATGAGCGGAATTATTCTATTGAGATGTTCAGTTGAGAAGATTTCTTTTTGGAGGAATTGCACATATTCAGGGGTTGAAAGATGGCGCATGTAGTGGCCGTTGACCCATGAAAGTTTTTCGAGGTCAAACACCGGACCGCCGAGCGTCATGCGTTCAATTGAAAAGTGTTCAACCATTTCTTGAGTCGAAAAGATCTCGCGATCTTCGCCATAGCTCCAACCCATCAGCGCAAGATAATTGCGCAAAGCCTCTGGCAAAATTCCTTTGCGCCGATAATAGTTGATGCTTGTTGGTTGTTTGCGCTTGGAAATCTTGCTTTTGTCGGCGTTACGAAGCAACGGCAGATGAGTGAACTCTGGACGCTGCCAAGCAAACATATCGTAAAGAACGACATGCTTTGGTGTTGAGGAAATCCACTCTTCGCCGCGAATGACGTGTGAGATTTCCATTTCATGGTCATCAACAACATTGGCTAAATGATAGGTTGGAAAGCCATCGGATTTGAGGAGAACTTGATCATCCACACCCTCATTTTCAAACTCAAGAGCGCCGCGCAGCCCATCTTGAAAGATGGTTTTACCGGTGAGCGGCATCTTCATTCGGATGGTGAAGGGTTCGCCTGATTTCAATTTCTGATGAACGGCATCGGCAGACAAATCACGACAGTGACGGTCGTAGCCCCCTTGCAGTTTGTTTGCCATGCGTTCTTTGCGGACAATCTCCAAACGCTCACTGCTACAGAAGCAGCGGTAAGCATGGCCTTTGTCGAGCAGTACCTGAGCATATTCACGGTATAGCTGAGTGCGCTCACTCTGCCGATATGGGGCATGCGGACCACCCACATCAGGACCCTCATCCCAAGGCAATCCGACCCATTTCAGACAGTCGAGAATCATGGATTCGCTGTCTTTGCGGAAGCGGTTTTGGTCGGTGTCTTCAATTCGAACGATGAATTTTCCGCCGTGTTTTTTGGCAAAAGCATAATTAAACAGCGCGATGTAGGCGGTCCCAATGTGTGGATCGCCGGTTGGACTTGGAGCGATGCGAACCCGAACGGGGCGAGCAGGAGCGTGTATCATGGTTTCCTCTGTCAATTATTCCCAGGAAAGCTGCACTATTGCACGCTTTGTTGAGGTTTGGCAACGCAATCGGCGGGGAGTCATTATTGCCACACCCAAGCGCACATGTTGTCGACTTTGGCATATAGTCAAAGCAAATTGTGGTTGGCTGCGGAGGGTTGGCACAGATGAATCAGTCTCGCCTCATGTGGGGGCTCGGCGGTTCCATTGGTCTGCTGATGACGATGGCAGGCCTGACGGTGCGGCTTGCAACCTCCGAGTACACATTGCGCTTGCAAGTGAAGGATTCGCAAGGCCCGCTCACGGGTGTGTGGGTTTCACTTGACGACCGTGACGTTGTTGCCACCGATCCACAAGGAGCTGTTCAATTCAAAGCGCGCCGGTATGAACTTGATTCTGCGCTTGTAACAGTTTCTGATCCTGCCCTCAATACGCTGCATTTGTCGAAAACTTTTAAAACAAAAATATCGTGGTTACCCTGGGAAAACGAGCAGCTCTTGCAAGTTGAATTGCCTGTGATCGGCCCCAACTCGCCTGTTGTAAACAATCAAGGGAGTGATCGCGGCGGGAGTGTTGATTTGTCTCTCGAAGGCGAAATCGGCAGCGGTGCTTCAGGAGAATTTTCGCAGCGACAAACGGGCCCTGAGATGGCGCGTCCACTGCGCGAAGATGTGCTCGCTAATCCGGAAGAAAGTACGCAGCCCATCACGCAGAGCGAGAAGCCTTCAGCTCAAGATGAACTCACATCGACTTGGGTGCGCCCTTTGTTCTGCTTGTTGGCTGGGGTTTCCGACCAATCGTGCGCAAGCGCTCAGCCCACATTGAAGCCACCGATGCTTGCAGGTGTCAAACAATCAACCGAAAAAAATAATCAGAACACGGTTTCAGCGTCCGAGAAAAATGCACTTTCGAGTGCTGTGAATAATTCGGAAATAACCGAAAATTCACAAAGCGCGAAGCGAAATGAGACGTTGTCTAAAGGGACAATTCGCATCGAAGCCAGCGAATCGGGTAAGCCTTTGCAGGGTGCGTTGGTTTATTTGAGTCGTCTCAAAGACAACCGTGTGCGTGAATTGGGACAAACAAGTTCGGATGGTTCATTGGTGGTCAAGGTGTCTCCTGAATTTTGGGGAGAGGCTGTCACCGTCTTCCATCCTTGCTGCGCTCCGCGAACTCAATCGGCCAAGTTAACGAAACAAGGCGCAGTCGGCACTGAGCGTTTGCGTATTGAAATGCAAAGTGGAACTGGAATCGGAGTTTTGGTTCAGCAAGAAGCATATGGACATTTGCGTAAAGTTGAACATTTTGAACTAGCTTCGACTCAGGGAAAATTAGCTGTTTCAGCGCAAGACGGATTTGCTTTGTATGACAGCACCAAGACGCCTGACCAGCGTCTCAGTCGGGTCATTGTGCGGGGCACTCGCCCAGGTGAATTTTTTGTTGCAGGCTCAGACATTCAGGCTCCGCGTCATGGGCCGCTCAGTTTTGTTGTTGCTCCTGAGGATGTTTATTTACCCTCTCTTGCGGTTGTTGAGCGAAGTTCGGGGCGGGTCTTTCAGGGAGTGTTTAAAAGTTCTGAACTGCGTCGCTGGCGTCGCGATTTTATGGCGCGTCTCATGCAACAATCCTCTCTTCGAAGTGTGGTTTCGAGTGAAAGTGAAACGCGAATTTCTGCGGCTGGTGAAAGCCTGGTCGATGTGGTTTCACGCGGGTGGTCTGAGACTCAGCTCGCGGGTGAGTGGGATTTTCTTCTTTCGGTTGATTACGACGAAAACCTGCAAACCGTGAAGCTCAATGCGCTCGATGCGCATGGAAAGAATTTTTTTGACCGCGTTTTGAAATTTTCTCCGTCTGCGCCGCTTGCTCCAGAAAGTGTTTCGCGGAGAGTTTTCGAAAGTTTTGTTGAAGCGGTTCCCTTTGAAGCACATGTGGTGAGTCAAAATGGAGCGGAATTGAGCTTGGGCTTTTCCTCGCAAAAACTCTTTGGTTTGAAGCCTGGAATGCCGCTTGCTTTGTATCAGCAGACGTCTGGGGATAATGAAAGTCAAAAGCCCGATGAGCTTGCGGCTCTTGCACAGGTCTCTGAGAATGGCGAGGGCAAAGGCGTGCGGGCAAAAATTATTTATTGGAATAAGCAGACCCGCAAAACGGAAGTGCTACCGGATGTGGTTAGGGCTGTTAAACTCAATGATGATGAATTCCAGCGCGAATCTTTGCGGCGCGGATTAGCTAAAAGTACTTTTGTTCCAAAGTCGCTCTGAATTTTAACTCAAAAAAGCTCGTCACGACTGCTCCGGGGTGCAAAATCGAACCAACGCAGGAGAACATCCTTACTGCGCGCCGGTACTTCACGAAGGTCATAGAAGAAAGACGAGCCGGCATTGTCGCAAGCAGTGCCATGAACATTCATCCCGAAGCTTTCAGCAAGCCAAAGAGCACGCCTCAGATGAAAGTTCTGACTGACGATCTCTCCGTTTTGAATTCCGAAAACTTCTATCGCCCTGCGCAGGGAATCGTATGTTGAAAATCCAAGCGGGTCGCTGAGCAAAGATTCGGCGGGAATTCCGTTTTGCAGGGCAAACCTACGCATTGCTGAAGTTTCGTTGTAGTGAGGATCGGTGCCGTCGCCGGATAAAAGAATGCGTGTTGCGCGCTGGCGAGCATATAAATCGAATGCTTTGAGCATCCGGCAGCGAAGCATTCCTGAAAGTTCTTTGCGGTAGACCCCAGCGCCAAGAACAATCAGAACGGGTTCGGGCGAGGGGTGTTTTGCGGACGGAACTCCAACCGCGTGGGTTGGTTTATCGAACGCAGGCAGATGGAAAAGAATCACCGTATTTGTAACTATCACCACAAGCAGGGCCAAAACGATAGGCGTTTTGAGCAAAGCTGCAATGGTTCGGGTGAAGGTCAAGGGGGGGAGTCCTCGGATTTTCCTAATATCCTGCCAATTTTGCGTCGGCTCGTCAAAATGGGCAGTTCGTTATGTTCAATGCTATTTTGAAAAGGGTTGAACTGCAGGAGACATTGTTATGAAGCATATCCGCACAATTCTTGGTTGCCGTAGGTCTCTTCATGCGAAGAGCTGTGTTGGAATATCGCTGTTTGCTGTGACAGCTCTTGCGTCTGCGTGGGTCGAGGCTCAGGCAGCAGCGGCGGTTTTTGGCGAGGGTTCGCTGCGCATCGAGAAGCGCCCTGTGATGCAGCCCTTGCGTCGGCTTGGGCTTTTGCCCGTTGCGCACAATATCGCTGAGGCGCGCAAAGCACTGGCTGATCAAACAACTCTGCGCGGGATTCTTGCTCAGCCTCTCACGCCCGATGATTTCGCGCTGAAACTCAATGCGAACCTTAAGGCCGTTGCCGATACCGCGGGTCGATTTTGGACAATGGATGCGATTGCAGGCGAGGGTGCCGCAGGACGCCAAGCAGCTGGCAATGAAATATCAAACTTTCAGCGGGCGCAGTTGGTTAAAGAATATGATTTGGATGGTTGGCTGAAGGCAGACGTCTACTTCACCGCCGATCACACCGCAGTGCGTATCGCTCTTCTGGGAGCACAAGGAAGCCCAGTGATTGCACGTGAAGATATTTTGCTTCCTTCGGGTGCCGATTGGGATGCAATCAATAGCGCATTTGCGCAGTCTTTGGGGCGCATGGGGCAAACCATTGGTCATGATGGTCGCGTGGTTTTCGACAACGGCGATCTCTTGGGTGTTGATGTTGGTATTGAGCGCGGACTTGCCAGTGGAACTCGTTTGAAGGCGGGTTTGGTTTTGCAAAGTGCAGCTCACCCTCAAACAGGCGAAGTGCTGCGCTATCAACGCATCCCTTTGCTCGAACTTGAAGTTGTTGATGCAAAGCAGGGTGCTTCGTTGTGCAAAAAGACTGCGCTTGATCCTGAGATGCTCAAACAAGCTGAGGCGAATTACGGAACAGGTGTCGACAAGAAAGTTGCGATGCTTGTTTGGCGTGATGAATCGGTTGCGGCGGAGCCATCTTGGCAAGCGGGTCGTGCGCGTGCCGACTCAACCTCTGCTGGTTTTGTGGCTAAAGACACTCCCGCAGATGAAAACTCCGCGCGTGCAAAAATGGTTGCACCTCATCAACAAGAGGGCGCGCGCAGCGCTGGTGCGATTGCAAACGCAGATGCGTCGCGTTTAAATCCACAGGTGGCCATGCTCGGCAGCAGCAATCCTTTTGCCGCACCCTCATTGAAGCAGCGAGGCTCTGCAGGAGGATTGGGTTCAGGGCTTAAAGTCTCTGCTGGAATCAACAAAGGAACTCTGTCGCTGAGCAAAGGGCCGGTGAGTTCGTCTCTTTCATCGCTTCTTTTGAACGATTTTTCGGTCAGCGATAGCTTTCGCTATGATTCAGACTGGAATGCACACTGGGGCGTTCAGTTTGTTAATTTTTCCGGTAATGCGAGCGGAAGCCGGCTGACGGGCCGTGTAGGAGCCATGGCTCAGGCGTCTGCACTTCAGCTGCCCGACTTTCCTTTTCAATGGGGTGTTGAAGGGCAATACAGCACCGGAACGGTCAAGACTGACAATAGCAAAAAGACTCTCGATGCGTTTGAGCTTGTGGGGGTTATTGCGAGCGAGCGGAATTTCGATGGCGGTTGGAAAGTGGGTGGTGAGTTGAAACCCTCGATTACCGGATTGCTTTCAGGCGCTGTCGCATATGAGTTCGGTGTTGAGGTTTATCCAGCAACAATTGCGCCGAAGGAATTAAGCGTGCAACTGCGCTATTGGAATGACGGCGACAAATGGACTGAGATGTCGCTCGGGGTGAATTGGAAACTAGGTGCACTTGAGTGAAAATTCCCTTCTGTGTGAACACAGCTGAGCAGCAGATTGAATCAGCAATCGTGAGAATACTTGCGCTGGCGGCGTTTTCTTTTCCCGCCTTGGTGCTTGCGCAGGTCGAGTCTGCAGCTGGACTCACCGGACAAATCATCCGAGAAGCAAAATGCAAAGTCTTGATTCGGGGCGAACTCAATGTCTCGGAAGGCGATGTTCTGCAGGTGAGTCGTCGACCAGGTGGGCAAGAGGCCTCAATCGGTCAGGTGCGCGTCCTGAAGGTGACTCCAACCCGCATCACGGCGCAGGTGTTGAATGCACGCGGTGATTGTCGTAAGTTTCTCGCAGCATTCGTGAGCAATAATGCACCACTGGCGCAGGGAAGTGCGGCATCCTCTGGGGGTCCTTCGGAAGCAGTTCAGCGACTTGCCCGGCAAAAGAGAATTCGATCCGGCCCTCCTCCGCTCGTGCGGCTCGTTGTTGGGGTTGGGCCTGGCTTTTCATTCTCAAACCTAAAAGGCAATTCGAGAGTAGCTGTCTCCGAAAATTATCAATTGGTGCTGACTTCATTTAATGCTGCGGGGGAAGTTTATCCGTTCGCATTCTCGGGTAAAAGCGGATTTGCTGCGGGACTTGGTGTCGAAGGTTTGTTTCGTTATGTGAGTTCAATTTCTGATGTCCGTGTGAGCATGCCTTCACCAAACTCAGGACAAGAGCTTGATTTGGATCTTGCTGTTCGGCGAACGGCGGCGCGAGGCGGGGCTGTGGTTCGTGTGCCAGTCTGGAAAGAGCGGCTTTTCTTAGATGCACGAAGTGGGTTTTATAGCAACCATTTTGCAAGCACCATCGCGCGGATTGTAACGAATCCGGACGGCGATTCCTCGCCATTGGAGATCTCTCCGTTGCGTGATTTAGGACTGAGCGGAGTTTATGCCTTGGGTGGATTCCAGTTTCATCCTTCAAATACCTTCAGGTCGCGAGTGAATGCCGGCACTGTGTTGAACCCAAATTTTCAGATCGACAATCGCGTGCAAAATGCGGCGGCGAATTCTCAGCGGGTCAACGCGCAGGTTCAATCTCCGACTGTTTTTTTGCTCGATGCGAGTGTGGCCTATGTGCTGAAAAAGGTGCAATTGGGTGTGGATATATCAGTTGAATCGTTTTCTGGACAAGCTTTTTTCCCCGATGGGCAGTCGCAGGGGCCAGTTTCTGAGGCCTACAACACGGTTGGATTGAGCGTGGCGTTCTTGCTCTGAAAGAATTCGCTCGCTAGAGTGCTCCGCAGGTGGAGGCTATTTCAGATGAGCGTTGATTTGAATTCTGTTTTGCAGACCCTTGTCACTTACCTTCAACAACCAGAAACGCTGATTGCGAGCGCTGGATTGATCGGGTTGACGTTGATTATTTTCGCTGAAACGGGCCTGCTGCTTGGTTTTTTTCTGCCAGGCGACTCCTTGCTTTTCTCTGCAGGTTTGTATGCAGCGGGTGGGCATTTAGATATCTGGCCATTGGCTTGGGCTCTCACAGCCAGTGCCATTCTTGGAGATGCGACGGGTTATTGGATTGGGCGTCGGCTTGGGCCAGCGCTTTACAACCGCCGCGATTCTCTGTTGTTTAAGAGAAAGCACCTCGAACAAACTCGCGAATTCTATGAGAAACATGGTGGAAAAACAATTGTTCTTGCACGTTTTATACCAGTTGTTCGAACCTTTGCTCCGACGGTCGCCGGAATCGCCGGCATGCCCTACAAAGAGTTTGCTACATTCAATATTGCGGGCGGATTTTTGTGGATCTGGTCATTGCTTTTTGCCGGCTATTTGCTTGGTCAAACGGTTCCAGGCATCAAAGACTACATTCACGTCATCGTTGTCGCGATAGTCATTTTGTCTGTCTTACCAATTGCATTGAAGTGGCTCAAGGCGATGCGCGGTCAAGCGCGAGTCGAGGCTAAAGAGGAAACCTCGGCACCCTAAACTTGCATTTGCTCAAACTTTTTTTTCGAATTGAGGTTGGCTGTGTTGGATGTAGCAGCAGTTCCTTTTTTAACCTTAATCGCCCTTGGTATCCTTGCGCTGGTTGTTTCTGTATTTTTACGAGCTGTTGTTGATAGACAAATTTCACTGGCACGTCGTGAGCATAATCAGCTCGAGGCTGAAGGTGCCGAGCGCATTCCTGAGCCATTTTGGCTCCGTTATGGCGAAGCTATCAAGCGTTCCATACAATCCTTGGCCTGGACTCTCGTCGGCTTGGGCGTGTTAAATATGGTTTCCTACGGACTTGTGGAAATTGCCGGACGCTTTGCACATCACCGCGATGGCTCCTTCACAGAGCGTATGTCCGACGATCTCCAGCGCCTGAGCTTCTGGATTAAGCAAGGCGCAGACATTCTTCTTCGAATTGTGGTCGTTGCAGTTGCAGGCGTTTGGGTGGCGCGTTTTTTTCATGGAGCAATGCGCGGGCTTTTAAATGGTGGCATTGCAGCCCGCCATCATGCCGATAACCCACGTCTTAAAGCCCGCAGTGAAACACTTCTCACAACGTCAAGTTACGTTATCAATGTTGGGGTGTTTACTGTCTGCTTGCTGATGAGTTTGCAAATGCTTGGCGTGAGCGTGGCACCTCTCCTCGCAACAGCAGGTGTCGCCTCGGTTGCCATTGGTTTTGGTGCTCAGTCTTTGGTGCGTGATGTCGTCGCCGGTTTTTTTATTTTGCTTGAAGATCAATTCGCAGTTGGCGATGTGATTAGTATTGAAGGGCGCACGGGAAGCGTGGAAAACCTCACCTTGCGCTCAACCAAAATTCGATTGCCTGATGGCGCATTGTTGATCATTCCTAACGGTGAAATCAAACGCATTGAGAACTCGACCAGTGGGTTTTCTCAGGTCGACTTCCGTGTTTCTGTTCTTTATGGACGGCAGGTCGACACGGCGCGTTCAATTGTCGCCGCACAGCTGGCGCGCATTGCGCGTGATTTCTCTCACGATGTTCTGGCTCAACCCGAATTTATGGGGGTTGAGCTCATAAAAAATTCAACTGTGGTCTTGCGTGGCAAAGTCACAACCCGGCCTGGCCAACAATGGTTTATTGAACGTGAATTAAACAAACGAATTTTGGACGAGTTTCTTGTCGCTGACATTCAGTTGCCAAACAGTGTTTGAGAAAGTGGACAGACAAATCTCTTTCTCGGCTCAGGCAACCTGCTTTTGCTCCATGTGAGGAATAGGCAGGCGCATATTTAATAGCCCCAGGCTCACGGCAAGCATATCTCCGTCGCGTTCGAGACGGAGTTCTCCATCGGGAAGCACCATCGAGAACTCAGCTCCTTGTGGAACTGCATCGAATGGAAGTTCGAAACACATTCCTGAAGGCAACTCAACTGCAAGCTGTTCGCCAAGAAAGCGGATGGCGAGTCGCCCAGTGACGGGAAGTGCCAACTCGTCCTTCTGGCGCGATGTTTTCGCTTGGCGTTCAGTTTTGTGCTTGGGATCGCGACTCCCCGAGTCAGGTTTGCCAAGATTCATTCGTTTGTTTTGTTTTGGCCGTTGCTGTTCAAATTCAGCGGCTGCTTCTTCTTCATTTTGTGAATCATACGAGGCTTCGAGTGCAAGGTCGTCCGTGTCGAATTCAGCACTGACTTGCGTGTCTGAATCGCTCTCGATGTCGGTCGCAAGCGAAGGATCGTTGATTGCAGAGCCTTCATCGCTTGATGAAAGTGCGTCAAAGCTTGAGTCGTCGGGGATTTCGTCGAGAAGATCAGCAGTGTGATTGCCAACCGCCCTGATATTGCTCTCTTCGCTCATCGACAGTTCTGTGCGAATTGCGTCGCGAACGCGTTCTACATCGTCACTTGTCGCATCCTCGAGTTCAGCTTCTTCGAGAAGGCTAGCTTCGCTGGCCTCAACCTCAGGGCTTATGTCGTCTGCAGAGATATCCACCAAGGGTTCTTGTTCATCCAGGGTGGGGATCACGTCGGAGCTGGCTGCGGTTTGTGCCAAAGCATCGCTGCCCAATTCTGCTGAACTGCTTTCCAACAAATCGTCGAGCAGGGCATCGGTGGTGTCGACTTGAACAAGCCCTGTGTCATCGGCATTTGCTGCTTCAGGGAGAGTCAGTTCGTCGGTTGTTGCGCTCTCTGTCGCTGGATCAGTTGCTTCAAAGGAAGCACTGTCGGGTTCGTTGTGAACTGGAATCAAATGCTCGGGCAGTGCGTTGAAAAACGGAGTTAATCCAATTCTATCGATAACGTCATAGATGCGTTCGAATTCCTGGCTTTCTTGATAGAAGACAGCAAGGATTTTTTCGATAACGATTGGTAAATCGGCACGAGTGACATTTTCAAGAATCAGCTGTGCCTGTTGCGGAATATCTGCACCCTTGCCGCCAATCGAGATTTTGTAACCACTTTCTTCCCCAACAACGTGGATATCTTCCGTTGAGCTGCCAAGGCATGCGCGTTGGCAACCATTGACTCCGATGCTTGAGAAACGTTTTGGCACTGGAAAGGACTTGAGGAGATGAGTGGTTAATTCAAGTGCATCTCCAAGCGATGGTTGGTGTGCAAAGGTGCACAACTCGCCCAAACACGCGCGTGGCGAGGGAACTCCAGCAGATTTGTAGGAACGCAGCAGCAGGCCACTTTTGCGGACCTGCGATTGCACGTCTGCAAGTCTGCTTGGGTCAACCATAAAACCAATACGCTGATCTTCGGTGATCTTGAGGAAGGCCGATTCGTTATCGGCGACTTCGCAAAGAACCCGCAGTTGATCGCTGTTGTAAACGCCTCCAGCGGCTTCCGCGAGAACAAAAATCTGGTTGTTCTTCAATGCAAACTGCTCGCCCACGGTCGACTCCTTGCGGGTTGTACGTCACTCTGCGTATCGCCCATGTTCAAAAGGGATTGAGTCGGAAAAGAGTCGGAAAAATGACAGGCGCGATAAATGCCTGAAATACGTGCATTCACCTGGCGAGCTTTATTTTTGGGCCATCAACCTAAGTTTTCTTGCCACGACTTGAGCAAACACCTACTCTAAAGCGAACAGAGGGCCTGGGTCCGGGCCTTGCACAAAGCTCCAATCTGGTTTGAGAGAAAATGAGGTGGCACTGAATGGACGAGAGCTCAGGAAACATGAAAGAACTGATTGATTACATTGCGAAGTCGTTGGTTGACAACTCTGAGCGTGTTGAGATCAATGAAATCTCTGGCACACAAACAAACGTGATTGAACTGAGAGTTGCCAAGGAAGATGTGGGTAAAGTGATTGGCCGGAATGGCCGCACTGCAGATGCAATCCGCACGATCTTGAATTGCGGTGCTGCAAAGCTCAACAAACGATACATTCTTCAGATTATCGACGAATAGTGAGAGATGGGGTTGTAAACCAACCCACGTTCAGTGTTCCTTATGAAATGAATTGACGCATTCAGCCGCTGCCTGCCAGCGGCTGTTTATTTTTTGCGATTCATCAAGCGGCATGAGCGGTGAAAATGTCTTGTCAGGCGCAGGAAGAGGGAGTGCTGCAAGAGCGCTGGGTTGAATTCCAACCCGTGCCGCAGCAGCGGCGCCGCGCGCAGTGGTTTCAAAATTCTTTGGTCGTGCAAGAACAGTCTGCAGGATGTCAGCCTGGAATTGCATAAGGAAGTTGTTTTGCGCAGCACCTCCATCCACGCCAACACGGGAAATCTTTTGTCCTGAGTCTTTTTGCATCAGTTCAAGAAGCTGCCCATTTTGCAATGCAATACTTTCCAGAACCGCGCGCGAGATCTGTGATCGACTCGTTCCGCGAGATAATCCAAATAAGGCACCTTTTGCATGAGGATTCCAATAGGGAGCCCCAAGGCCAGCCAGTGCTGGAACAAACAGAACATTTGGATCGCGAGGGTCTTGTTTTGCGAGCGATTCAATTTCTGCAGCAGAGGAGATCCAGGCAAATTGATCGCGCAAGAATTGGACAGCAGCACCTGCAATAAACGCTGCGCCTTCAAGAGCAAAACTCACCTTGCCGTCGGGATGACCAAAGGCAACAGTGGTGAGAAGACCGCTTTTGCTTGGAATCGCTTTTTCACCTGTGTTCATTAATAAAAATGCGCCGGTTCCGTAGGTGATTTTAGCTTCGCCTGGGCGCAGGCAGCCCTGTCCAAAGAGCGCCGCTTGTTGGTCTCCCAAAATGCCCGAGATAGGAAGACCGTCGGGCAGAAACGAGAGTCCTGAGCTCTCTCCAAACAAGCTGCAGCTCGGGCGAATCTCTGGGAGCGACGCGGGAGAAACTCCGAAGAGAGCAAGAAGCTCCGGGTCCCAGCTGCGCGTTTTGAGATTATAAAGCATTGTTCGCGAAGCGTTGGTGGGGTCTGTTACAAAAGAGCGTCCGCCCGTCAGTCGATAAACAAGGTAACTGTCCACCGTACCCAAGCAAAGTTGTCCTTTTGTTTTCCATTGCGCAACCTGCGGACGGTTGTGCAACAGCCATTCCATTTTTGTGCCACTAAAATAGGGATCACAGACAAGCCCTGTGCGCTCGCGGATTGTTTCTTGCCAAGAATTTCCGCGTAACTGCAGGCATCGCTCCGCAGTGCGACGATCTTGCCATACCAAAGCATTGCCTGCTGTTTCTCCAGTGCTGCGGTTCCACGCTAAGCAGGTTTCACGCTGGTTGGTCACGCCAATTGAAATGATATTGTTTTTGTTTGCCTGCGGAATTTGCACAAGAACCTGAGCCCAGCTTTTTTCAATTGCCGAGATTACGCTCTTCCAGATGTCTTCAGGCTCGTGTTCCACCCATCCTGGTTGCGGGTATATTTGTGCAAACTCAACTTTTTGGTGGGCCAGCATTTCGAGTGTGTCAGCAGCAAAGAAAGCGGCGCTGGATCCGGTTGTGCCTTGGTCGATAGCCAGAATCAAATCAGCCATGTTACCCTCGAAGCTTGAAGTTTGAGTGTCTACAATAAGGTGACCGACATGACTCTGCAAGACAGCGCACAGAGCGGGAATGTGCTTGAACGGTTGACACGCGAGCAGCGGGCCGGACTTTTTGTTTGGCCGTCACTCGCAGGGCCTGAGATTTCCCGCGAGGAAAAGCAACTGCTGACAACCTTTAAGCCCAGCGGTGTTGTTCTCTTTCGGCGCAGCCTTAAATCGCTCGCACAAACCCGCATGCTGTGTGCAGAGATTCACGAACTCACTCGCGCGTCGCATCAGCCTCATGGGGCAGTTGTTGCGATCGATGAAGAGGGTGGGCGTGTGTATCGTTTGCCACCGCCGTTTCCGCGCAACGAGCCAGCGGCTTCTTTTGCTTCTGAGGAAAGGGAAGATGCGCTTCGTTCGCAGGTGATGATGCAAGCTGCTTGTGCGCGGGCTTCTGGTATCGATTGTCTTCTTGCACCCGTGGCCGATATCTTAACTCGACAAGACAACCCAGCTATTGCTGATCGCGCGTTCTCTTCCGAGGCTGCTGTTGTTGCGCGGTGTGCAAATGTTGTTGCACAGGAAATCTCTTCGGCTGGTTTGTTGAGTTGTGCTAAACATTTTCCAGGCCATGGCCATACGGCAACAGATTCTCACAAAGGATTTGCAACAACCGACGTCGACAAGGCGACTCTTTCAAGCCGCGAATGGTTGCCGTTTCTTTCGCTCATCCGTGACACAAAAATTCCGATGATCATGACCGCTCATGTTGTCTGTACGGCTCTTGAACCAGCGCTTCCTGCAACTTTGAGTCGACATATATTGAATGATATTTTGCGCGCCGAATTGGGTTTCAATGGGTTAATTCTTTCCGACGACCTGCGCATGAATGCGATCTCCGATCACTACGGCGTAAGTAAAAAAGTGACGGCTGCAATTGTTGATGATGGGCAGAACTCGCATGATGTGTCTGACGATTCTTTTCTTGCAAAAGCCTCATGCGATGCTCTTGAGGCCGGCTGCGATATTCTTTTGAGTTGTCAGTCGATTGTCCGCGAAGAAACAGTTCTGAATGCTGTTATGAGACACGTCGATGAAAAGCGGAATCAGGAAGAGTGGCAAGCAAAAGCCGAGCGGATTGTTGCGCTCCTGAAAAAGCGGACAACCCATCTTGCGTAAGAGAGTTGTCCGCTGAACCGTCTCGAGATTTTTGTCTCGGTCTTTTACTTCTGGATTGCTGGTAGCTGCCCGGGCGCTTGCATGCGGCCTGGATGCTGCACCTTCAATGGATGAATACTGGTGATGGTGACATCTCCATCTGTCACCCGGAGGGTGACTTCTTTGCTTGTCTTTGCGTTATAAAGTGTTGGTACACCTGCCATAACTCTCAGAGTCCGGGTTTTCTTTTCCGATGATGCTGCAATTTGCACAATCGCAGCCTGCGGATTTGGGTTGACAAGATTCAAAGTCAGGCTGTCGTTCAAACCACTGAGTTGAACCGTCCCCTTTTTGCGCACCATGATCGGATAGTCGCCTGGAATTGTGACATCTCCATCGCGGGGGAGATCATTGATATCGAGTCCATAAAAAGCGAACGCCGAACTGCAAAGCAACATTCCCAGGCAGAGAGCTGTGCTACGGGCATGCTTTTTGAATATTGAATTCGTCATGAGAACCAATCTCCTGCCGATGGAAAAAAACCTGCGATACGGAAAGCGTAGCCTTTCAAACTGAAGTTGTGGACTCCCGTCAGCCGCCCTTTTGACGTCCGAAAATTTTGTGAACTTTGAAATCAGTAGGTTGAGCCTTGGCATGGAACATGACAACTTAGAGCCTTCAGATTGTGGTCGGAGTCATGCATGTTCTTTTCGGTGGGCAGGACATTTACAGAGCGTGCGTTGCTCTTGAGCATGCTTGCTCATGTTGTGCTTTTTATTGGCTTGAAGAATTGGTTGCCTCATTCTGAAGCAGTGCGCGAGCCTGTGGCTGTTAAAGTTCGAATCGCCGAGCCGCCACAGGCCGTGGTTCGCCCAACTCCCGCTCCCGTGTTGCCAACGCCATCAGCCCGCCCAACGCCGCGCCCCGTGGTGCGGGTCGACAAGCGTCAACCCGTTCCAAAGAAGCCTCAGCAACCACCCGAAGTGCGCGCTGGTTTATCGGATTCAACTGCAAAACCAGGCACTGAACGAAGCACCGCTCCTGCGATTGCTGTTGGTAATTCGAGTTTGGCAGAAGTGAATCCTGCGGATGCCAACAAACCACCGCCGCCTCCCTTGGCCGCGACTGAGGAAACTTTCAGTGAAGCTGTTGCTGATGCGCCTGCGCAGTGTCCAGTGCCTCCGAATTTGGAACTCACCACGGACGCTTTGAATGCAGGGCTCACAAATGCAGAAGTGGTGATTGAAGTTGCAATTGCTTCATCGGGCGTTGTCCAGACGGCGAATTTGAAAACCGGAACAGGCTTTGACATTGATAAACTTGCACTGAAAACAGCGCTCAAACTGAGATGTCGCCCTGCCTTATTGGCGGGGCGTCCGGTGGGTGTCACTGGTAAGAAACTTGTTTGGAAGGTCATCTATGACTAAATATGCATCTAAATCTTTTTCCTTCGCCGCCCTCGGACTCTCCATCGCTCTTTTTTCTATCGCGGCACAGGCTGCCGAAACATCTCCAAGTTCTGCGCCAACGGTTGCGGCAGAAGAGCAAAAAGCAAAACCTGAGGCGGTTCGAAAGCTGCGCGCACGCGTTGGTGTGCGCGGGAGTCTGGATAAGCTCAAAGCCGCCACGGTGACAGTTTTGCCAAAGCGCGGACTATCAACAGAAACCAATGCAGATGGCGTGTTTGAAATTGAAATTCCGGCGAACGCAGAGGCGTTACTGATCCAAAAAGAAGGGTATCTTCCGCTTGAGTACCGTCTCGAGCAACCCTCGGCGCAAACATTGTCGCAATCTGCAGGGGGCGACAGTTCAACCACTCCCTCAGTCGAGGACCTTGGAAAAATAAATCTTGAGCCATCTGCAGATCTCTTGGGGGTTGGAGTCATTCGCGCGCGGCGAAAGGTTGAGGTCAGCCAGCAGTCACTGACCCGCAGCGAAATTTTGCGGGTTCCCGGAACACGCGGAGATGCCGTGTCGGCTTTGCAAACTCTGCCAAGTGTGTTGCCGGTTTTTCCAGGGGCTGCGAATGTGGTTGTGCGTGGAAGTGCGCCCGAGGATACGAAAAGTTTTTACGACAGACTTGAGTTACCTTTTGTTTTCCACTTGGGCGGACTTGGCACAGTGATTCCCACTCGAGCACTTGAGGGCATCGATTTTTATCCGGGTGGGTTTTCTTCGCTTTACAACGACGCAATTGGTGCAACTATTCAATTGCGATCGGAGAATAAAGTTCCTGCGCGTACAGGCGGAGAGTTTGAACTCGGGCTTTTGCAATCTGCCGCTTATTTGGAAACCCCAACTCAAACGTTTTCCGAAACGCCTGTCGGTGTTCGCGCCGGATTCCGCCGCAGCTATATTGAATTGCTGGTGCCGCTCATTAAGAAAGTGGGTGGTTCGCGTTTGCAGCGATTCACAGTTCCACAGATCACCGATTACCAACTCATACTCAACGGCACGCATTCAAAGGGAACCTGGCAAGGATATCTTGTCGGCGCGGCAGATAGGTTGAGTTTGGTTGTACCCTCGGGTCAAGCAAATAATTCTGAAGGAACAGCGCAGTTTTCTTTGTTCAACTACTTCGAGGTCATGGGCCTGCGCTACAGTTTAAACTTGGGCGATGGTTGGGGTTTAACTCTTGTCCCGCAACAACGACTTGTGATCATCAATCAAGACATCTTCGATAACACAGTTGATGTTCGTGGGAATCGACTTGGTCTTGATGTTGTGGTCGATAAAAAATTCAACGAGCAGTGGTCGGGTTCGATGGGTGTGCGTCCGGAGTTCGACCGTACAACCTCGAAAGTGAGCGCAATTCAGCTGCCTCCAACAGGCTTTACGCCGTTTTTTGATCCTGATTCGGCAAGCAAGACTTCCTCCGATGTGAAGCGCGAAACAACAACGCTTCAGGCCCATCTTGATGTGGTTTGGAAACCGACCGATGAGCTTATGCTCAACCCAGGAGTTGCCTTCCTGCAGGGGAATCGTTCTGTTCAGCGCGCGGCGGATCCGCGATTTGCAACACGTTGGCAGCTGATTCCTGGCACTGCATTGAAAGGTGCCGTTGGCACGTATAGTCAACGTCCGGGCCCACAATTCGATGCCCCTGATTACGGAAATCCCAACCTGACACTCGAGCGTGCACGTCACCTTGTTTTTGGAATCGAACAAAATGTCATTGAAGATCTGGATGCTGATCTGCAATTCTATCAGAAAAAGATGTGGCACCTTGTTGGCCAAGCAACTGCGGATCGAGCGCTGCGATACGAGAACAACATTGAAGGCCGAGCGTATGGTGCGGAGATTCTTATTCGCAAAGCGCGCAAAGGACGCTGGAATGGCTGGCTGAGCTACGGTTGGAGTCATTCAGAACGCAAAGATCCTGCTTTGTTTGTTTGGCGGAATTTCGACTTCGACCGGCCGCATTCCGTCAATGTAGTTGGCAGTTATCGTGTCACCGGTCAGTGGGAATTAAGCGCTCGCTGGCAGTACTTGAGCGGTGGCCCCTTCAACATCATCGAGGGCAGCATCTTTAACCAGAATACGGGTCGATACAGAGCATTGTCATCCTCTCCAACCCCTGTGTTGAATATCAACAACGGCCGAAATCCTGCTTTTGCACAGCTGGATGTGCGAACCGATTATGATTTCAGAATGAGTGACTGGACCCTTTCAACTTATTTCGAATTGCTCAACGCGACCAATCGAGAAAATGTGCAAGGCTACAGATACTCTCCGGATTACAGAAGCCGAGAAGAAGTTCTCGGAACGCCTCTTATCCCCTCGTTTGGAATCAAAGCTGTTTTTTAAGGAGCCTAGCAATGCCGATTTTTTCACGTGAGAGTCGCCTTCGACAGCAATCAACGGAGACACTCCGCTTGGCTCTTTCAATTCCTTTGCTTGTTTTTTCTCTTTCATGCAGGCCGAGCAAAATTTTTTACGTGGTTGAAGATATTCGTGTGCCAGCAGTTCAAACACTGCAAAAGTTTGCTTCACCTGTGAGTGGACAAAATTGTTTAACACTTGCTGGCGAAACACACTGTCAGCAATATCCGTTGCGACCCGCGCAAAAAAATGCGCTCCGCTTTCTTGTTCTCGCACCGCCAGGAGCGCAGCCTGTTACTTTGCAACTGACTAAACTCAAACGCACTCAACTCGTTCAACCTTTACCTGCAGATGCTGCTTGCAAGCTCATCAACGATGCTTCACTGGGGCAATTTGATATCGAAGTTCCATTGGCAACGCTCGGTTTGAGCACCACGCCCGCATCTCGAACGGTTGTTCAAGAAACCCCGATCCGAATTGAAGAGCACGTGATTGCATTCGATTCTCCTGCGTCTGAAGTTCTCAACGGAGAATTTTCACAGATGGGCACGTTGCCATTGTTCAAACTGGAATACGTAGCAACTTCGGGTGCACTCACCGCAGATACAGGAGTGCTGACATTCCCTGTGGTTGCGCAGCCAACAAGCTCAGAAACACCAACACAGAGCTGTTTGTCGCGTCTTTTAACAGGCAATGGTTCGCCTATCACCAACACGCCACCGTCGATTTCTGCACTTTCGCCGGCACGCGGAGAGGTTGTCGCAGGATCACCAGTGACGCTGCAGATGACCTTATCTGGGGGCGACACCGACCCTTCGGCAAAACAGCGAGTGCAGTGGTATTTATCGCGCGGAGAACTGGATAATCAACGCGCCGCTAAAGCCGAGCTCACGTTTTCTGGTTCCGAGCCGTTGACAGCGGTTGGCATTGTGCGCGATTTGCAAGGTGGAATAGATTTCGCCTGGACAACTTTTTCAGCCCGACAATGACCGAGGGACGCATGACGCAGTCTTTTTTAAGCCCCGAACAATCTGCACGCCGGATCGATGTGACTTCCATTGAGAATGCTCTCGTGGATTTATTGGTGCGTGCTGAAGAGAGCGATCTTCAAGAGCTTGGCATGCACAAAGGACGCATGCAGTTGGTTGATGAAGCGGAGCAAACTCGCATTCTTGCCAATCTGGGGCGTCTGACGGCCGAAGTTGAACTGGGCGGAAGTGCTGCAAATGCACTGCGTGCCATGGCACTTGTAGGTGCTGAGGTGAGCTACAGCTCCTGTGTCGCGCGCGACACCTACGGTGATTCATTTTCAGCACGGCTGGAGCAGCTGAGCATTCGCAATCGCCTTGCGGTGGTCGAGGGAGCAACGGGCACGTGTTTGGTTGTGGTGACTCCCGATGGCGAGCGCACGTTGAACACCCATTTGGGCGCCTGCCGCGCGTACAATCGCCTTTTCGTTCCCGAGCAGGATATCAAAAACAGCAAAATCTTTTTCACCACCGGCTATGTTTGGGATACACCCGAGCAGGTTGACGCTATTGAACATGCGCTTGCATTTGCGCATGCCAACAAAGTGAAAATTGCCCTTGATGTTGCCGACCCATTTGTTGTTTCGCGCAGCAAGCAGAGGTTTACCGAACTGTTCCGCAGTTGTGTTTCATTGGTGTTTGCCAACGCGCAAGAAGCAGAAATGCTGGTGGGATGCACGGGTGAAAAAGCAGCCCGAACACTGGGCGAGCAAGTTGAGATGGCAGTTGTTAAAGATGGTGCTAGCGGTGCTTTTGTTTGCCACAACGGGCAAACGCAGCACATCCCAACACGCAGGGTCAACGTCGTAGACACCACCGGTGCGGGCGATCTTTTTGCCGGCGGATTTTTGCTCGGACTTGTCCGTGGGAAATCAATTCGCACCTGTGGTGAGCTTGCAACATTGCTTGCCAGCGACACCGTGACTCACATGGGTGTTCGTCTCACGTCCGGCATTGAATTGCAGGCGCGCTCGCTCTTGCTTTAATTTTATTTCTTGTTTTTTTCGTAATCACCGCCGTCTCGAATTTGTTTTTCAATTTCTGGGAAAAGAAATTCGAGCGGCGTGTTGGTTGCAATCGCGGTGCGAATCAGGCTGCTTGAAAGAGCTGCGACTTGTAAGGCATTGACACCCACCATCCAATCAATGTCTCCAGCCTCTGGATCATCGAGTGCGGGTAACATCACCACACCTCCGTTGTGAGGGGCGGGGTGCGGGCTGTGTTCGATTGTTTGAGAGTTTGCGCGCGGACTCACAAGGCAGCGCGTCGACTTGAGCAGCTTGTCGCCATTGAGTTCGCCGGTTGTTGGGTCGCGCCAGGCAGGAATCCCAACAAACGAGTCCCAGCCCAAGACAAGAGTAAAGCTTTTGTCCAGATAAAGCTGACTGAGCTGCAAAATCAGCTGATATGTTCCCCGGTAAGTGGGTTGTTGAAGTTCAATGTCGGTGACCTGGAGTCGCGAGCGAAGCTCGTGAGGACTCAGATTCACCGCAGCTTTCAACCAAGCAACCCGGTGTTCGGCGCTCGCGACCGGTTTTTTGTCCCACCGTTCGGGAGATGGAACGAGCCAGATTTCATCAATTTCGTGACTGTTGAGTGCAAGCTGCGCCAGGCGTAGATGGCCAAAATGTGGTGGATCAAAAGCGGCACCCAAAAGACCTATGCGGACTAATCTACCTGTGTTTTTCATCATTCTACCCATTCTCTTCGCGCTTTTCTTTTTCGGTTATCGGCCGCTCAGAGCGTTCAAATAAGCTGTTTAGAAACTAAACAATGCTGTTGTTTTCGACAGTCTGCCGTGCCGCTTGGTTTTATTCTTTAAGTATAACGATTCGAAATTACGAAATAAAATAATGTCAAGGGATTTTTGGCATGGGTCCTGCTTTCATGCTCACAAACGCAAAGCATGAGGTGATTTATGAAAGCGTTTACAGTTCTAAAAGCAGTGTTGTTGGGGGTGAGCTTGTGGGCGGTTGCCCCGGCGTATGGGTACGAAATGACCCATGACTATTATAACCGTTTTCGCTCTCCCTATAAGAATAACGTTTATTTGTCTCAGCAGGTTCATGCAGCGCAAAGCGATGTGTCTTTGGGAAGTGAAAATGCCTCAAGCCAACGAATGAATGGCTATGGCTTGCAATTGAGTGCCGGCCTCGAGCATTTCCGATTCATTCAAACCGGTGCTTTTTTCTCAACAACCCAAATGAACAATCCAGAGATTGGTGGCAACGAGTTGCGCCAAGTCGATACGGGCGTCGAGACCCGCATGGTGATGAGTACACCTGTTAGCAATATCGTTGTTGGGGGAGCCGCAGTTGTTTCTCGCGCGAACCTCAATATTGAGAACGAACGTCTTGCGTTGTCGGGAGCTGGATTTAGAGGAATATTTGAAATCAGCTACTACGCGTCAACTCAAGTGAGTTTGGTCTTAGGTGCGAATCACACAATCGCAAACTTCAGCGGTAAGAACAGCAAAGGTGAGGCAGTCAAGCCTGTCACACGCACAACTCGCCTTGGAGCTGGTTTGACAGTTTGGTTGTAAGACGGCAGGCTTCTCAGGCATCACCTAAACGGTTTTGTTTGAGAGGCGTTTTCATGAGTTTTTGTCGCAAGTCAGCCTTGTGGGGAGCTCTCGGAGGACTGTGTTCATCGGTCCTGGTCTGGGGCTCCTATCGCTTTTTCGCTGTCAACGAATCTCAGAGCCGCGCAGATGTGCTGGCAGATCAGTTCATTATTTCAGCGCAGCAAACTTTGTTCAGTATGCGCGGCCAGGCCGTTTCTCCCGCGCAATTATCCACTGAGCTGAAAGCAAGCTTTGATCGTGCGCACGCTTTGCGACTGCAAACTCGGCGAGATGCTGATCTGCAATTTTACAAAGAGCTCGACAAGATAGCTCGCTTTCATTTGCTTGAAAAAACGCTAGCCTCGCGAGCTGCCTCCGAACAAAAATCATTAACCGATGTTGAAGCGCAACTCCTTCCGCGCGATGAAGCAACAACCGACGACGCACGACTGTTGTACGAAGCCAGTGACCCTTCTGCACCGCGCGAAGGCTTTGCGGCCGTGCGGCCGCAGCTGATCAGCTATCTCAACGAAGTGCGCCGCCGTGAAGCTCTTGAGAAATGGAGCAATGAACTGCGCAACAAAGGCGAATGGTCGCTTGCCGTTGAACGGCCCGGGGCAATTCCAAATGTGGCTGATTTGAATTTGGAAGGTCTTCCGCGAGAAGGCAAATCGCAAGCAAACGCAATCGTGTTTGTTGATTACCTGTGCGAAGGTTGCGTTCCATTTTTGGTGGATTTTGCAAAGCATCTTGAAGAAAACCGCGGTGTCTTAAAGCCGGTCTATGTTCCGTTTCCCTACACACGCCCGGAAATTTCGATGGCGTTGGCGCGGGGTTCTTTGTGCGCTCATCAGCTGGGAGATTTTTCTTCCTTTCACCTTGCAGCCCTCACCAAAAGCGACCTTCTATCCGAAGTTCCTGTCTTCGAACTCGCCAAGCAAGGGGATTTCAAAACGAGTGACTTTCGCTCCTGCTACCGATCGGGTGAAGGGCTTGCCGAGCTGCTGGGGCGTGCGCAAAAGCTCGCTCGTTCTGTTGGTCTGATGCAAACACCCGCGGTTGTTTTCCAAGGCCAGCTTTTCGAAGGCCCCGGCTTGTTAGAATCTCTTGAAAAAGCCATGCGTGCAGCGGCAAAGCAAGGCCAGTTGACAAAACGGGGCGACGAAAATAAACGTCGGTGACTTGCGCAGCCGTAGCTCAGTTGGTTAGAGCACTGCCTTCACACGGCAGGGGTCCGGGGTTCGAGTCCCTGCGGCTGCACCATCTTCTTTTTTTAATTCTCCCAAAGTCACACTTCTTTTAAATGTGCAGATCTTCGCAAGCTAACGCATAGAGTGCGCTCATAAACGGAAGCGAAATTCCACCTTGCCAAAGCTGGAATTCTGTTGGTTCCGTTGTTTTTTGCTGGTTCTCTCTACTGTTATCTTCTTGCGCCTCTGAAAAGGCACGCCAATCTTCAAGAAAGATTTGTTTTTGTAGGGCGAAGTTGTCTGCCCACCAGCGGTTCTTCAACTCAACGGCCTGTTTCGCTGGTAAGTCAACGATGAAAGAGTTGAGTGCATTCCACTCGCTTTGAATTGCGCTCTTCTCGCTCTCCCAGGCACTTGCAGTTTCAGTGCTATTTTGTTCCGACGGGTGGCTGCGAAAGGCAGTTCTTTTTTGCCGAATATGAGCAGCCTCATGACAAGCCAATGCGCGCTGATGGGTCGGGTGTATTCCTGTTTTTCCAATCCGTGCTGGCCATCCAAGCCACGCCGAGCCATCGCACAGCTGCCAGCTGATCGGTCGATTCAAGCCCAGTGGCAGTTCAATGCAATAGACTTCTTTTTGCGTGCATACACTCCAGTTGTCGTTGCTCTGTAAAAGCGTGTCCTTGAGTTCGGAAAAATCCAACCAAGAGTATTCAGTGACAAGCGCGAGTGCTGGTCTCTGAGAGGTAAGCACTCCTTTGTTTGAATTGAATTCGTCAATCCAAAAATTCACTTTTTTGAGTTGCGCTGCACCGAGCCCAGTGTAGGTCGAAAGGAAATGATTCAGCAGGGCGAGGGCGTTGTCGGGTTGTTGCGTTTTGTCAGCGTGAGAGTCTTCTAATAATTTTCGCAGAACCTGCGCAGGGTGTTGGGTGTGATGAAAAGATTTTTGTTTGCTGCTGGAGGTTTCCTCGCTGCTGGCCGCGAAATTTTCTTCTGCGTTCAGCCCGGGGAGGCCGAACGAGTTCATCCATCGACCCTGCAAGCTATTTTTGAGCAACGGATTATTGAGCCGCAGTTTCAGAGTGTCCCGCAACAGTCGCAAACGAGTCTCGGGAGTTTCATTTGCGGAACCGCCAACAGCGTGTGTTTCTTTGCCGGCAAAAATCCACAGGAGTTGCCATAGTAACCAGCATTGTTCAATGCTGTCCGCGGCAGGTGGACTCATCTTTGCCAGGTGATTCTTGGTTTCTGCCCGAATTGAACTGGACGCAGTCTGCAAGGCAGGTAACATGACCGCCAGCAGATGTTCGCTCAGGGAGTCCAGAGTTGTGAGTTTCATTCGAAACATCCTTCATATTCCACCATCGCTCGGGCTTCTCCGGGGATTGTGGCAGCGCTTCATGTTTTCAGATGTTAACCCACTGATGGCAAGTCTCAAGTCGCGTCCCGGGCAAGAACAAGATCTCAATTCAAATGTTTGGGTTGAGCGGATCTTCACCGACAAGCATCACTATCCAACCGACTGGCGGGCGTCCCTTCCATTGCTGAGAACCTCTCTTATGCGTGTGGTGATGCGTGCCGAGCGGCTGTCTTTGCTCAAGATGTTTTCCATTCACACGGTCGATGTTTCATGCTCCATCGTCGCCGCTTTACTCGCTGTGCAGGTGTTGAATTATTTTGATCCGGCGAAATCTTTAAGCTCGGTATCGGCGCAGGAGCGAGTTGCATATAGTGTTTTTTTGGCTATCTCGGTATTTGTTTTAAACGTCTTTGCTGCCAGCTTGCATGCGCAAAAAATTGAGCGCGAAACACTGGTCGTTTTTCGTGTTCAAACCACCCTGGCACGCTGGTTGAATTCGTTTGTTTTGAATATGTCGCGTGATGCGAAGGCGAAGTTCCCCACGGGTGATATCGTTAACCTTGCGCAAACAGACGCGCGCCACATTGCCGAGTTTTTCGCGCATGCAGCGGTCGATTTTCCAGTTTTATTCGTCAGCGTGAGTTTAATTGTCGCAGTGATGTGGCAAATCGTTGGACCTCCTGCGCTGGTCGCGTTGTTGATTCTTATTCTGCAAATTCCGGTGTCGATGTTCTTCTCTTGGCTGGGTCAGCGCCTCCATGGTGAGTTGATGCGGCGGAGTGATGCGCGGCTCACGCTTGTCACCGAATGGGTGCAGGCAGCGCGCTTGGTGCGTTACTTTGGCTGGACCCAGCAGTTTGTAAAAGACATTCGCAGCGCCGCGAAAAAAGAATTCTTGCAGGACCTAAAGCTCAAAGGTCACTACAGTTCGTCTTTTGGCTTGTCGACCTCATGGTGGATGTTGGTTGCGCTTGGAGTTTTTGCCGGCTTCCTGTGGTTTCACGAGAAGAAGTCGGCAAGTCAGGTGTTTGCTGCAATTTGGTTATCGTCGATTCTTGGCCAGCAGCTGAATCCCCTGCCATGGTTTGTAAGAATTCTTTCTGAAGCGCGGGTGGGCGCCCGCCGGATGGAAAATATTTTTCAAGCAAAAGTCCAAAGCGAAGAGTTTGCCGCGCGTGGATTTTTAGTTCCGCCCGAACACGTGCACAGTCTCGAAGAGATTTTTGATGCGCGCAATATTTCCTTTGAACTGCGCGATGTTTGGGTTGAGTGGCAAGAGAGCTCGCAACCTGCGTTGCGCGGTGTCTCTGTCACAATCCCAGCAGGTGCCCTAACTGCGATAGTTGGCCCCGTAGGCGCTGGCAAATCGGTTTTGTTGCAGACTCTGATGGGTGAAATGACCCCTTCGCGCGGTGAGGTTTTACTTCACGCAGAAATCCAAAACAGCGATTCCTCTTGGCAGAAAATAGTTTGGCCTGTTCACTCTGCACAGACTCTTGAATTTCTGCGTCGCTATCAAACTTTTGTTCCTCAAGAAGCTTTTGTTGCAGCTGCAAGCGTTCGTGAAAATATTCCGTTACGTTACTTGAATGCCTCCGAGAAGACTGAAAACTTGGATACACAGGTTGTCAATGCGCTTGCCCGTGCTCAGCTGTCTTCCGATATTGGTTCGTTTCCCGCAGGTCTTTCGACCGAATTGGGTGAGCGTGGGGTGAACTTATCGGGTGGGCAAAAACAGCGATTGAGCTTGGCGCGTGCAGTTTTCGCTCGGCGGCCTCTTGTTTTTCTGGATGATCCGCTGAGCGCGGTTGACACCGAGACTGAGGACAAGCTTGTCGAGGCCTTGTTGAAGGATGAATGGAAGCCGCCAACCACGGTTCTTTGGGCGACACATCGTTTGGCACACCTCGCGCTCGCCGAAAAAATTGTTGTCCTTGATCAGGGCTGCGTCGTTGAAGTTGGCAGTTGGTTAGAACTCTCGAGAGCAGGCTCTCGCCTGCACCAAATCCTTTCTTCATTGCGTGGTTCATCTCTCGGCGCGGGACAAGAATTATGAGTGGTTTT
Organism: bacterium; assembly: GCA_009918675.1. GTDB lineage: Bacteria > Bdellovibrionota_B > Oligoflexia > Silvanigrellales > Silvanigrellaceae > RFOM01. The sequence goes on along the minus strand of RGDM01000012.1, from coordinate 31,725 downwards.
GTTGCCGAAGAAAAACGTTCAACGGGCGCGCTGGGAGTGGGGTTCTACTCACGTTATCTGCGTTCGATGCGTTCCATGGCTTGGATGGGGCCACTGCTTCTTCTCTTGATTATCTCGGAGAATTTTTTTGCCAACGGATTTCGTTGGCTTGTTTCCTTGTGGGTTGAAGGTTGTTCAGGGAATTTGTGCCTTGAGGGTAAGCCTTTCGAGATTCCCGTACGCCGCTATTTGGCCGAGCTTTCGCCGCAACGGAGCTTGTCCGTGCTCGTGTGGTTTGTCTTGTTTGCCGTTTTCTTTCGCGCGTTCACCTGGACCTTTGTCACAGGTTTTCTCGCGCGCGGAGGACGTTCGCTGCACGATGAAGTTGTGGAGAACCTTTCCCATGTTCCTGTGACTTTCTACGATGAAAATCCAACCGGGCGCATCGTACGCAGATTCAGTGGCGACTACGCGAATTTACTTGTCGAGATCCCTAATTACATCAATGATATTTTTGGTTGTATTGCGGAAATTATCTGGATATTTGTGCTGGTGGCTCTGCAAGCCCCGCTCGCTTGCCTGGCCTGCCTTCCCTGCGCTCTTGTTTATTTGCGCATACAGGCAAATTTTCGTCCCGCCAGCCGCGAAGTTCAGCGTTTGGGTAAGGTGCTAGAGACCCCAGTTTGGTCGGTTTTCACTGAAAGTGTCGCAGGCATGCAGACCATCCGAGCGTATGGTAAAGCGGATGAGTTTCACAAACGCTTGGGCGAACTTCAGCAGCGCTACGCGTATGCCTACCTGACGCAAAACCGCATGACCCGTTGGTTGAACGTACGCTTGAAAATGACCTCGGAGATGTTTGGGCTCATTGTTACTTTGTTCGTCATTAGTGCGCTCGCCCGTGGAACTCTTGGGGCCGGCGTGGCAGGTTTTTTGATGAGCCTTTCCATTGGTCTTGATGGCACGATGCAGTGGTTAACCCGCAGCTTTTCGATGATCGATTCAACCATGGTTTCGCTCGAGCGAATTCTTGAATACCGCAACTTGCCGCGCGAAGGGTTTGCCAGCGATTCTTTACTCACCTCGAGTTCACACAGGGAAACAACGCGTGGTGCCGAACTGAGCTTCGTCAACCTGTCTGCTCGCTACCGGGAGGGACTCCCGCGCGTCCTGCACAATGTGACCACGACAATTCCAGCGGGAGCTCGGGTTGGGATTATTGGTCGCACGGGTGCAGGCAAATCGACACTCTTTCAGGCACTTTATCAAATGCTCGACATGGAATCAGGTGAAGTTCTCATCAACGGTCGGAGCCTTGCGGAAAGAACCCTTGCGGCTGCGCGAGGATGCTTTGCCATTGTTCCACAAGAGCCGCACTTGTTTGCTGGCACACTCCGCCACAATCTCGATCGGCTTGGGCTGCATGAAGAAGTTCGGTTGTGGGAGGTGCTCAAGGCAGTTCGCTTGGCAGATTACGTGCGGACGGCGTGCCCAGGCGGACTCGACTTCAATATTCTTGAGCGTGGTGGCAACCTCTCGGTTGGACAGCGGCAGCTTGTCTGTTTTGCTCGAGCATTGCTCATGGACACACCCATCGTTCTCATGGATGAGCCAACTGCGAGCGTGGATTTAGAGACAGATGCAGCCATTCAAACGGCGGTGAAGGAGCTCTTCCAGGGCCGAACTCTTCTTGTCATTGCCCATCGCTTGGAAACAGTACAAGATTGTGACCTGGTTCTTGTGATGAACCAAGGTCGGCTTGTTGCACAGGGAAGGCCCGAGGATATTCTTCCCAAATGGATGGATGGGTCTGATTCCAACGCGCTGCTGGCCTGAATCGGGATTGAATGTCCGACGGAGGTTGTTGATGCTACGCCAATCCACCGGTGCGCATGCGCCACAGAAGATCAAAATTCTTATCACCGGCAAATTGCATGATGTCGCATTGGACCATCTCCGCAATCCTCCTGCTGAATTGACTTTATCGCTGCCAACTGACCTTGCATATTTTCCAGACTGTTCGCGCGAAGTCTTATTAAAAGAAGTCGCCGACGCTGATGTCTTGATTTCGCGCTCAGAAACCGACGTCGATAAAGAAGTTCTTTCGGCCGGACGGCAGTTGAGCGTTGTCGCACGGGCCGCGGTTGGCTACGGAAATATTGATGTTGACGCTGCAACCGAAGCGGGTGTTTTGGTGCTTAATACGCCGGGCAAGAACACCAACTCTGCTGCCGAATTGACCCTCGGTTTGCTGTTGTCGGTCATCAGAAATATCCCTCGCGCGCATTCCAGCACTGCGGCGGGAGGGTGGAATCGCCACGAATTTACCGGCACCGAATTGCTAGAAAAGACCATTGGAATTGTTGGTCTTGGGAATGTCGGACACCGGGTTGCAAAATTTTGTCGTTCTTTCGATATGCGGGTTTTGGCTTACGACCCGTACATTTCTGAAGACGTATTTCGGCGTCATGGCGCAGAGCGACGTGCAACCCTCGAGGAGCTTTTGGCCGAGTGCGATATTTTAACGGTTCATACTCCGTTGAATAAAGAAACAAAGGGCATGGTTGGCGAAATTGAATTGCGCAAAATGAAGAAGGGCGCAATTGTGTTAAACGCGGCGCGGGGCGGTATTATCAATGAGAAAGCTCTTGTTAAACTGCTCAATGAAAATTACATTGCAGGCGCAGGCCTAGATACTTTCGACAATGAACCAAAGCCCTTGATCGAACTCGTTTCGCACAAAAATGTCGTGGTTACTCCGCACATTGGTGCCAGCACGCATGAAGCGCAATTCCGGATCGGCCACACGGTTGCCGTGCAAACTCTCAAAGCGCTGCGCGGTGAAATTGTTGATACGCCGGTGAATCTTCCACATGTTTCTGTCTTGGGCACAGAGTTTTCCCGGCGGTTTGCGGTCTTGGCAGAAAAATTGGGGCGCATTGCTGCTCAAATCTGCGATTTCAACCCTCGCGAATTAAAATTACTTGTTGCTGCCGATGTGCGTCCCGAGGAACTCCAGCTGCTTAAACTCTCTGCGGTGAAAGGCTTTGTCTCTCCAAGCAGCGATGAATACGTGAGCTATGTCAATGCCGAGCGCTTGCTCAATCGGCGTGGGCTCAATTTGAATATCGAGTTTGCGTCCCCAGATGCGACTTCGGTTCGCCGCAATGGTCTTGAGTTGCACGTCGAGGGTGCTGCTGCTCACGAAAAAACCACTGTGGGAGCAGTTTTGTTTGGCAATGAACACCCGCGTTTGTGCTCTATCAATGATTTCCTATTCGAGATTGAACCAGAGGGTGAAATGCTGGTGGTACAAAACCACGACCGTCCGGGTGTGATTGGCGATTTGGGTTCATTCCTTGCCCGTAACAATATCAACATTGCCGAATTTGAACTTTCGCGAAACCGCCGCGGAGGAATGGCGATGTCGCTGATTCGCATTGATGGTGCTCTTGATCCTGAACTCGTGATCGGGATGCGAAAATTGCCTAACGTCATTGGCGTCAAGATGGTGGGCGGGCTCTAACAATGCGCCCGTTCCCTTTTCTATCCCGCTCCTGGTAAGATCTCTGTGATTGAATCGGTGGGGTGTGGATTTCGATGTCAGACGACAGACCAAATGATGATAAAACCATTGTAGCGTCCTCCACCCAATCGCTGACGGGTGGGCAATCTCGCAACAACTCTCCAGTTCTTCTTCAATATGATGGCGGTGCCGCTGGAAAACGCTTTGTCCTTTCCACAGTGGGAGCCTTGCTCGGGAGAAGAGCGGATAAAGTTCAGGTTTGGATTGATGACCCGAGCGTGTCTCGTGAACACTGTCGAATTGATTTCCACGGCACCAATGCCGTCGTAACAGACCTTGGTAGCTTGAACCACACTTACATCAACGACATCCGCGTGATGCAGAGCGCCGAGCTTGCTCATGGTGACATGCTTCGGGTCGGCAACGTGCGATTGCGTTACTTTACGCATGGCAGTGCCGATCAACTTTTGTTCGACCGCATTTACCGCATGGCAGTGCAAGACCGAATGCTCGATGTTTTTCGTCGTGAATATGCGATGGAGCGGCTCGAGGAAGAATTTAATCTGAGCAAGACAGGTGCAATAGAACTCTCGTTTATCATGCTCGATCTCGATAAGTTCAAAAACATCAATGACACCTATGGTCACGATGCAGGCGATATTGTTCTCAAGGAAGTGTGTGCAGCTATTAAACCACTCATGGGCACGTCAGAAGTTTTTGCACGCTACGGTGGTGAAGAGTTTTGCATTATTTCCCTGGCTGCTATCTCAGAAGCTACCGCTCTTGCAGAGCGCATCCGCCGCACGGTTGAGCTTGCTTCAATTGATTACGATGGGCAAAATATTCCTGTGACTGTCAGCCTTGGAGTTGCCTCCGCACATGAAATGGTTGTCAATAACGGAACAAGTGAACCAATGTCGACACTGCAAGATTTAATTCGCTTGGCAGACTCGCGCCTTTATCAATCCAAGCAAGGAGGGCGAAACCGTGTTACAGCCTCTTAAGGGATTGCGAAATAAATTTGCTTTTGCTTGCACTGTGCTGCTGTTGGCTGGGAGCCTCGTGCTGACAACGACGGGTTGTGTTTCGAGTCAAGTGAGCTCCGTTGCACCGCCTGGCCCGAGCGAAGATGATGTGTATCAGCCTGTTTTGGCCCGATGGACGAAAAATATTCGGGTTTTTTCCAAGTTTCAACACCGCATTGAAATGTCGGGTGTGCTGCTGAGTGAAGAAATGCGTCGGGCTGTTTCCCAGCGTTTGTCTCGGTTACGAGGCTCTGGTGAAGGAATTTCCGTTCTATCAGACTCCTCGGGCGGAGTTCGTCTTGGAGTGCTTGTGAGTGTTTTTTCGCCTGAGGCACCTTACAATAATCTCGACGACAGAACTCTCTGGACACTTTCGATGCGTATTGGTCCAAATCAACAATCACCACTTTATATCCGCCGGGTTGTCGACAAAACCCTTTTGCAGACCTTCTTCTTGGGTATCAACCAGTGGACGCAGGATTATTTACTCGTTTTTGATTTTCCCGAAACCGCTCTTCAGCGCGACAACGAAAATCAGCAGCAGCTTCCCACGGCTGAATTCCTTGCCCAGTCCGCAGTTGCTCGCGTCGAGCTTCGTTGGCCGTGAGTTTTTGACACATCAATTCCCCTCCGACACGTCCGATACCTTCGCTGAGTCAGAGCGGTTTTTTCCCTGATGGGTTGATGGGATCATGCTCTGACGCGAAGGAGCAAGCGCGGACATGGCGACAAGCCAGCCCAAATACATTCTCACCGAGCGAATTGCACAGGGGGGGATGGCTGAAATCCACCTCGGCAAGAGCGTGGGAATTGATGGCTTTGCTCGCGTTTGTGCGTTTAAGCGAATTCTGCCACATTACGCTCAAGACAATGAATTCGTCGAAATGTTTCGCAATGAAGCAAACGTTGCCAAGCAATTGCAAAATAAAAATATAGTCCAGGTTTTTGATTTTGTTTCAGACAGCTCAAGTTACATGTTGGTCATGGAGTTTGTCGATGGCCAAGATCTGCGAGCTGTGTTGTCTGCTGCTGAACAACAAAAGAAAAGAATTCCTCCAGAGCTTGCCTGCTTTATTGCAATGGAAACCTTGTCAGGGCTTTCTTACGCCCATGCGGCTGTCGATGTGAGTGGAAAGTCGATGGGAATCATTCATCGAGACGTCAGTCCGCAGAATATTCTTGTCAGCTACGACGGCGACGTTAAGATCACCGACTTTGGAATTGCGAAAGCCGAAAATCAAAATTCTAATACGCGAGTGGGTGTTCTTAAGGGTAAGTTTCGTTACATGAGCCCTGAGCAAGCCAGCGGTTATAATATCGATGCCCGCACCGACCTCTTTGCCGTTGGAATTATCCTATTTGAAATGCTGACCATGACTCGCTTGTTCAAGGGCGAAGATCTTGCGGTTCTTGAGGCTGTTCGAAATTGTAACATTCGTCCACCGAGCGAAGTGAATGGGAGTCATGTTCCTGCGGAACTCGATGCAATTGTCATGCGGCTTCTCTCAAAGGATCCACTGCAAAGGTATCAAACCGGTCGGGAAGCTGTTCGAGACCTGAGTCGGTTTCTCTACAAATACCGGCCCGATTTTTTCATCGGTGAACTCTCTGATTTCATGCATTCGCTTTTTGCCGAACGTCTTGAGGCAGCCCGTGAACGCTTGCGCTCAACGTTGGCACTGCCTGTAGGAAATTTTGATTCGGCACTAAAAGGCAATACGGTTTTTGGTGAGCGCATCAATTCAAATTTGTCATCGCAGGTCGTTGACCTAAGTTCGGCTCTTACCAATCCGCGCAACGTTGTTCGCACCGGGGGTGCGCCATCGCTTCGGATGGGGTCTGCGGTTGGCCTAGGGCAGCCGGCTAAGAAACAAGAATTTGACCTCGACGATGATATCCGCTCGCTGGATTTGAAGCGAAAACCGAGCAGTCTTGGTTTCCAAAAATCCGGCTCTGTTCAGTTAACGCGCAACAGAAACATTGCTGCACCTGTTTCAGGAGGAGTGCCCCCGTCGGTCTATTTTGAGCCTGCAATGCGCGGTAAATCTTCATCGCGAAGTTTGGCATTGCCTCTGCTTGTTTTAGTTCTGGCCATGGGAGGGTTATTTGCTGCTCTTTATTTTATGAAAAACAGAGGCAGCGGTGTGCAATCGAGCCTCATTATTAGCACGTCGCCAGAGAATATTCGATTGATGGTTGAGCTCAATGGTCGACCCTTAGGCAAAGGCAGACCAATGGAGTTTCCTTTGCAGATTAACGTCCCGGTAGGTCAACATGTGGTGACGTTATCGCGACCAGGGCTCAGAACCAAGCAACTCGATTTCAAAGCATCGTCTTCCGGAGGCAAGCTGCAGGAACAGGTGATACTCGAGCGCAACTCTGCTGAGCCAGGCGCAACCTTGAGAATTGTCACCGATCCTCCCGGCGCATTGGTCAGCAATTTAGAGGGCTGGGATGCGGGAGACAGCCCATATATTGCAAAACCGGAGTTTATGAAGAAACCCTCACAAAAGACGACCTTTCACGAGTTGCTGTTCGCAAACTTGAACTGCGCGATTGCAAGAAATGATTCTACTTTCGGCATGGGCGTCTCCTTCAAAACGGTCATTTGAGAAAAATCTTCTCCCGCTGCTGTCATGGTCCAGCATGGCGCACTCAACCTAGACTCTTTGCGGCGCCTGCTTTATGAGAGGGTTTTGTCGTCTAAATCGATCATTTTCAGACCAGGGTTCAAGATGGCGAATCGCAGCCCCACTCAATCCTCCAACGGCCCATCAGCTGCAGAGTCTGGCGAGGCTGCGTCTGATTCACTTTGGTCGATTGCCGATCAATTTCGCGCTTGGGTGGTGCGAGATCTTGAAGCGCTTCCGAATGATGATCGTGCGTCTTTTCGTGGTGATTATCTGTTTATCATAGATGGAGCGCCGCGCTTTCTGGTGGCTGTGACTCCTGAAACAGTCTCCAGTGGTCGCTGGTTAGATGGCGCGCATCCAGGCATTGCATTTGATTTGGGAGCACCACTTGAGCTTGAGCCGGAGGCGGTTGCCGCTTTAATCGCAGGGCAAGTGCGTGTCACTGTCACAACCGAAACTAACACTCTGCGTCGCTTGCTGCATGGCAATTTGCGCGCGAAGGTCGCCTATCTCAGTGGGCTAGTGAAGATCTCCGGAGACTTACCCTGTTTTATGCGGCTTGTTGCCGTTCTCAAGGGACGTGGTGTGGGGCCACTGCGCTCGACTGCGCCCGACGCATCAGTGTTTCCCGTTCCTCACCCGAAACGCTGATCCTTTTGCGCGGTAATTTAAAGCTGATGTCGGCTTCTTTTTGCGGCGCTACTTGCGCAAGTGCATCGGCGCGATTGTTTTTTTCCAGGGGCGCAAAATCATAGATTTCAGAAGCCGCTCGCGTGCTTGGCAGGTTTGTTCTTTCTTCGTCCCAGCGCACAGCGCGAGGTGGGTTTTGTGCCCGTGTCCCTGACGCCTGAGTAGGTTCGCCTGACGCCATCGCATGCCCACCCCCGAGTTGCGCTCGCAGTTTCAGGGTCATTTCAAACAAGTCAACCACGCGTTCGCAAATGGCATCGAGATCCGCATCGGTCAATGTGCGTCCAAAACGGTTTTCCTGACTATGGTCGGTTATAATATCCCGAATCGCTTGTCCGGTTGCAGTTCTGAAGACATTCATAGAAAAGATTCTCCTCAGCGAAATGACGCCTGGGGGGGGCCGCAGCTGCTCCGAGTCTCTCACAAGCGAGGGAGCCGTTATTCGAATTGCCAATGCTTTTGTCATGGGAAAGAATCGCACATGAGCTTCAAAAATCACCAGCCGGATTGGGGTAAAGCAGTTGTTTTTTCGGCAGAACAACCCGCGCTGTTGCCGCTTGTGTGCCAGAACGTAGGCACCGGGCAGGTGCTCATGGTTGGCTATGTTTCCAAAGAAGCGTGGGAGCAAACCCAGTCCTCTGGAGAGGTTGTTTTTTGGTCACGCTCAAAAGGCCGACTTTGGAAAAAGGGTGAAAGTTCTGGGCATACCCTGAAAGTCAGGCGTTTGTTGGTGGATTGTGATGCAGATGCTCTGCTGGCGTTGGTTGAACCACAGGGTCCGACCTGTCATCGCCAATCGGAAACCTGCTTTGATCCTGAGACAGCCGAGGGTGGTTTTGAAAGCGTTGAGTGGCCGGCGGCGGTGCTGGCAAGAGTGTTTGCCACCATCCAAAAGCGTGCCGCTGGCGAAGACCCAGACAGCTACACCCAGAAGTTGCTGTCGGCAGGGATTGATCGCGTTCTGCGCAAGTTAGGAGAAGAATGCACAGAAGCTATCCTTGCTGCCAAGAACCTCACCATAACCGAACAGAAGGATGAGTTTTGCTCAGAGTCGGCTGATCTCATTTATCACTGGCTTGTCACTCTTGCGGCTTTAAAAATAACCCCGGACGAAGTTTGGGCCGTATTGAAGTCACGGGAAGGCGGGCCACGCCGCGTTCAGGTCGACAAGGTTTAAAGTGGGGTAAATGTCCATCCACAATAAATTTCCATAGAATTCTCCGCCGTCGCTATCCGAATAGCGGATCCGCACGTGCCAATCGTTGCTGCGGGTTTCGCTGATCGCACAAGGTCTGTCTCGATGGCGAAGTAGGTCACCAATTTCAAGAATTGGGTGAGCCAAAAAACGCGGCGCCGCGGCCCTTTCAACGCTCTTTTGTAGCCAGTCTTCATCTCCTTCCAGTGCCTCGTCGTCAGCAAAAAGTGCACAAAAGGGGGCAAGATTGATGAGATTTCCCGCCTCTGATTCAACAATAACAAGACGAAGCTGTGGCTGCCCTTGTGGCCACAAATTGCGCCCTAAAAGGACTTCTCCCACACGAATTTTATCGAGATTTAGTGATTCTATTTTCATCCGCCAAAATTCCCGGATCAAGAAAGTCGCAAAGATTCCGAACACTCTGACGGGTCACAGCACTCTCAAGGAGAGAATGTTTTGCCCCGAGGCGCAGGGAGTTCTTCTCATGTCTTCGGCAGAGAACGAGATTTCTCAAGATTATCTTAACCCTGAGTATGGGGCGTACCTGCTCGAGGCCTTGCCTTTTTTTGCCGGAATTTCTCGCAGCGACTTGGCGCGGATTTATGCGCTGGGCGAAGTACGTCTCTATAAGGCCGCAACCAATATTATCATTGAAGGCGAAGTCAGTGAGGGGATGTTTCTTGTCCTGGAAGGTACAGTTGCCATTTATAAATCCGGAAAAACCGGGGCTGGGGATGGACATCTGCTGACCCACCTGGGCAAGGGGGCGAGTTTTGGTGAATTGAGCTTTGTCGACAAGCAGCCCCGCAGTGCAACAGTTTCAGCACAAACCCGCGTGGTTGCGTACTACTTGGAAGGCGAGAATTGGCGAAATAAATTGGCAGACAATCGCGATCTTGCGCTTAAGTTTTACACTAATTTTGCAGAAATTTTGAGTTTACGCCTGCGTGGGCTTGATGAACAGTTTATCTTGAGTCAAAAGCAATTGTGGAAATATGCTCTGTCACGCAGCGGAGAAGTGACCACATGCCAGAACTCCCAGAAGTTGAATCCTTCGCTCACGCCATTGGCCGGGAATTCGCCGGAAAAAGACTAAGCGGCGTGCGCTTTCATCGCCCTGATTTGCGATTTCCCTTTGACAAAAAATCACTCGAGCGAATCTTTTCTCAAGGTTCCACATTTCTCGCACCACAGCGTGTTGCCAAACAACTTGTCCTGCGCACAGAGCAGGGAATGGTTGCTGTTAGTCTTGGTATGAGCGGCTCGTTTCTTCCCTCGCAGTACCCAAAGGTTGCTCTTCATGAACACGTCACTCTTCTATTTCAAGATGGCTCTGCATTGGCATTTATAGATCCACGTCGTTTTGGTTTCTGGCGACCTGTCGTCTCGTACGAGGAGATCTCAAAGGCTGCCGATCCGCTCAACCCAAGAAGTCTACAAGAGGTCTTCTCTCATCCTGCATTTCGTCGCTCTCTGCGCAGCATCAAAGATGCTTTGATGGATCAAACGCTCATCGGAGGACTTGGCAATATTTATGCTCTCGAAGCGCTTTTCCGAGCGGGTGTTTCACCACGCCGGAAGTGTCTGCGGGTGAAGCCGCAAGAATATCTTCGTCTGGCAGAGGTTATTCCGCCGCTTCTGGCGCATGCCATTGATGCGGGTGGCTCAACAATCTCAACCTACCGTCGGCTTCATGGCGAACAAGGTGGCTTTCAAGAACTTCATCTTGTCTATGATCGCACTCTTGAGCCATGCTTGAAACAAGGCTGCTCCGGGATCATTCAACGCTGCGTGCAATCGGGGCGCAGTAGCTGGTGGTGTCCGCGTTGCCAAAAATAAGTGAGAAACTCATGTCCGAGTCTATGCAAATTCACAAGGTGTCGCTTGAAAAAGTGTGGGGCGTTCCTGGTCTGCCTGAAGTCTTCTTTCAAGTGAATACTTCTTCACAAGGGCGCTCTGCGCGTCTTTCAAGTGAAGGCGAAATTGCGCTAGCGTCGCAGCCCTGGCTGCCTTTAAACGCACCCGTGAAATTACTGAACCATCGTGAAGCTAAACCGTGGGGAAGCGAAATTTGGTATACCGGGATTGAAAAACGCGGAGTGTGTGATGTCCAATTTTCATCCGGTCATCGTCTTTCATTGCCTGCCTATCTGACTCTTTTGACTCATGCGAAAACGCGAGCCAGTGAAACAATTCCGGCGCCATCACTGCTCAAAATTCTCGATCCTTTGCCAGATCCTAGCCGCGGAAGTTTGTATATAGAAGTACATCGCGAGAAATGGGAAACGTATATTGTCAGTGGTGTCGATAAAAATGCTTGGCCGACAGGCGAGGGCGAGGTTCTTTTTGGTTTTTCGTCAGAAAAAATCACTCAGTTCAATGGCGATAGCGACTCATTTCTTGTCGCTTTGCAGGCAGACGTCGAAAAATATGAAAAGGTCCGCAGACGATTGGATGGTGAAACTCTTGAACCTCAAAGGCCAGACGATATCGAACGCGAAAAGCAACTCTGGCAAACAGTGCGCTCGTATTTTGGAATCTTGAAGGTGACTGTGGGCAGCGTGATAGAAGTGCCTCCGTTCACGCCGCACAGTTTGCAACATGGTGTGCGTGTGGTTGAATTCCAGACTCCAACCTACGAACGTTGGATTCTCGCGTTCAATCAGCAGGTGCAAACCCAAAAACATTGGGACACATTTCAGGCACTGGCAGCAGCGCGTTTCCAGGTTGGCACTCGCCAGCTTCAATCGAATTCTCAATCCGAAGAACACCTTCTTCCGACGCCTCAAAAAGATCCGAAGCACGCTGCGAATTTGGGCTGGAAGCGAATTGTTGATTTTCCGCAGTTCAAGGTCTTTCGAACCTCCCTCAATTCGGGCGATTCCATTGCTGTCGAGCTCCAGCCTGACGCTTCCTTCACGATCGTGTTTGTTGTTTCGGGTCTTATTCAGATAAACTCTCGCCATGGAGAGCAGTTGTTGGCACTGAGCGCAGAGGAAGCCGCATTAGTGCCGGCAGATGCGGTGATTCAGGGGCTTGAGTTGCTTGCAGATCCGGCGAGTCCTGCCCTTGTGCTGGCCGTCTAAGTATCCATTTGTTGAAGCTGTGCGTCGGTCGTTCTTTCATGTGAGTTGGAGTCTATTTTAATGCTGGCGCCTCTTTTTGCTCTTCTTTGTGTTCAGCTTCTGTTTGGTGGATTGCCGGTTGCCTCAAAGTTTGTTCTCAGCCACGCGCATCCATTTTTTGTCGTTGTTCTTCGCAGTGCATTTGCAACATTATTTTTTCTTTTGCTGAGCCTCCTCTTTGATCGCAAGCAAAGGAGCCCCGATGACTTTGAAACCGTTCTGAGTCGAGCAACCCACCTTCGTCTTGTTGTGTTGGCTTTTTTTGGCATCACCTTTAATCAGCTTGCGTTGTTTGTTGCACTTCCTCAAACGAGCGCATCCATCACCTCAATTATCACCCCAACTATAGCGCTTTTTACATTGCTCTTTTCGGTTTGGTCCGGTCGAGAGAAATTTCAATCATTGACGTTGATTGCCATTCTCCTAGGTGGCTTTGGTGTTGCTTCGGTTTTGTCGTCAGGAAGTTTTTCCGCTGCACGAATCTCAACAACTGCTCATTCAGGAGCACACTGGGCAAATGCTCTAAACGTAATGAGCGCAGCAAGTTATGCCTTTTATTTGTCGCAAGTTGGTTATTTGCCGACGCGATTGGGCTCATTTCGTTTCAGCTTTTGGCTTTTTTTCTATGGATTCTTAATGAACAGCGCGGCCTGGTGTGGTCTGTGGCTGGGCCGCACGTTCGGTTGGTGGTCGCTGCCAGATTCTCTCCTTTTGAAAAGTGAAGTTCACGCGCTGCCAAGCTCATTTTGGATAGGTCTTGGCTTTTTGCTGTTGGGTGCAACGGCCTTGACCTATTTCTTGAACACATGGGCGTTGCAGCGAGTGAAACCCAGTTTGGTCGGCGGATTTGTTTGTCTGCAAACTCTTTTTGGACTTTTCCTGTCAGGGGTTTTTCTACAAGAAACGCTCACTCCTTTGATGATTTTCGGTTCGATTTTTATTTTGTCAGGCGTCTTGCTTTTAACTCTGGCCTCAACTGAAAACCGTTTTGTGAAAAAGTTTCCTCGTCAACTGCAAATGACTTCTGCGCCTGAGAATACGCAGAGGAGCCTTCCATGAAGCTGTTATACGCATCATTAGCGCTTGTGTGTTGCATGCTCGTTGGTTGTAAAAAGCTTTCGCTTGCGTCAACCTCTGAAACCGACTCGTTACAACTTTCTGGTCAAACGGGACGTCATTTGAACCTCATCGTCAACGGAATTAACAAACAAAAAACGAAAGAGGGCGCTGATACGGTCTGTGGATTTGCACGCGCTGGGGATGACGCATTGACGCAAAAATTTGTCGACGAGCACTTGGTTTGTGTTGATGCGCCGCACGATCAAACCAGCGTTATTCTCAAATTTAAAGATCTCCCTTATCCCGCTTATATAACTGTATTTCACGACGGAAATCATAACCGTGTTCTCGATTTCGGTTCTTTCAACGCCGTGATTGCGCGTGCCTCAGGACCTGTTGAAGGGCTCGCCGTCTTTGAGCCAATGGATGAATCTTTCAAATTTTCTCGTCCGATTTGGGTCGAGGTGGGTGAAACAACCCTGAATGCTCACCTTGTCTATGGCGACCTGCCTTTTTGGAAGTTTCTTAAAGAGCAGGCTTGGCAGGCCTTCTGGGGCTGGTTCCGCGGATATGCAGACCGTTTGAATCGAGGTTCAACGCCCGCACCGCCACCCGGTTACGAGCCCCAAAGCGCTCCGGCCAAGCTTGATCCATTGAAGTAGACCCTAGCTCCAACTTAACTCACAAATAATACTGATTTTTAACACTAAAGCTCGACTCTCTCGGCTTTCATCCGAACAGTCAAGTAGTATTGCTTTAGGAGGTCGGGAATGTCTGCTCAGTCCGCCGTCATGCGTTCCACCACAGTCGCTCTGTTGAGTTTTGTCTATTCTTTCGCGACCACCGGCTGTGGACAGTCGAAAACGAGCTACGGAGCCATCGAGCGCGTTTATCCGCCGCCAGCGGCGGTGAAGGTTTCAGCCAAAGATGCAAACGGAGTTTCATCTGGGGGGTTAGCGGGAAGTTCAGACGTGAAAAAGGTGTTGGCGGGAGAGCTTCCCAATCCAGCCGCAGGACATCAAATATTCACGACTAGCGCAGAGAAAAAACCAATCCACGACTTCGTGTTTGTCGTTGATAATTCGATATCAATGGCACCACTGATAGGCAGATTCGTGAATGGCTTTGATGCAATTCCAGCGAGTGAGTATCCAGAAAACGCTCGCCTCGCGGTGATGAACACGATGCCTGCAGTGTTGAATGATTTGAACACGCCCAGAGACTATCTAGCGATCGATCTGGCGACCGAGCTGTCGCAATCAACAAGGAATTATTTAAAAGTCCTTTTTCTTAAAGAACCCGGATTTTTGAAGTTTATCAACCAAGCACGCGTTGCGGATTACAAAAGTGCCACTCAAGGTTCTGATGTGCAGTATAAGTTTCCAATCGGTGTGTGTGAGGCGGAATGGTTTTTGCCATCTGCTAAAAATTCAGTGGGTGTTTCTTGTTTAAAAGCTGCAATGCAAATTTCCGGTGAAACGGGAATTGAGGCAGGACTCACGGCAATTGCCCAGATGATGTCTAAAAACGTTGGTAATCCTCTGTTTAGAAGTGATGCGATTGTCCATTTCGTTTTTGTTTCAGACACTCATGATCCCGGAGCCAATCTTCCGGATTATATCGCGGCACGCCCGGATTTCTCAAAAATCAAAGCAGCCGTGCAGAACAACTCTTCCATAGCAGGAGTGAAGTTGCATGGAGTTGTTCCCAATGCGGCTTGCTCGTCATCTGAAGGGGTCTACGATTATTCGTATCGCTCTGTAATCCAGGCGTCTGGTGGTGTGATGGTTGATTCGTGCGCTGCGTCGGCAGATTCCTACAAGAATGTTGTGCATCAGATTCTCGATGAGGCGAAAAAATTACCTGCGTTCCAGCTACAAGGAAAACAAGTCAAAGATGTTGTTGTAAAGGTGGATGGGGCTGCTTGGAATAATTTTACTCTGATTAATGGGAATCAACTTGAGGTCAATGGACTGAATCTTGCGACAGCGCATTCGATTGATGTCAGCTATCTGGTTGTTGTGCCCTAAGAAACAAATGCTGGACGAGTTTTTTTGGGTACAGAACTAAAAAAAGACTCGGCGCTTTGCGAAGCATCGAGTCTTTTTACTTTCAATGTCCAGGTATTCGCAGAAACTTAACAAGTTCATTGTTGAGGTTTCCAGAAGAACCGCTCGACAGAAGCGAATCAGTAACGACCGCCGCCGCCGTATCCGCGTCCGCCGCCGCCGCCGCCGAATCCACGGCCGCCTTGACGAGGCTCTTGAGGACGAGCTTCGTTAACAGTGAGTTGGCGGCCATCAATTTGCTGACCGTTGAGTTGAGCGATGCTCTGTTGAGCAGCTTCAGCCGTTGCCATTTCAACAAAGCCGAAACCCTTTGAACGGCCTGTTTCGCGATCGGTTACGATGCGCGCCGAAACAACTTCGCCAAACTGAGAAAAAAGCGCAGCGAGGCTTTCTTCTGTTGAGCTATAAGCGAGGTTGCCGACGTACAATTTTGCATTAGCCATGGGATCTCCAATCAATAAAATCCACGGCACCGTAACCAAGAGCAACTGACTCGCTGACTAGCTGTGGAATTTTCCCAAATCGGTTCATAGCACACCCTGCGAAAAAGAACAGATGGCAGAGGCTCAAAAAAATGAACCTTTTGTGCGCGGTTTCCGAGGAAACGTCTGACTTTTTCTGTAAGAAACCGTTTTTATTAGGTTAATAAATTAGAGGGAAATGTGAGCGAAATTTTTTTTTACTCATTTTCTGAGGCCTGGGCTCAACGTCGGTGTGTTCCTTGCAAACTGGAAAGAAAGGCTTGGAGACGAGGGGTTTGTGGCCGGTCGAGAAGGGTTTGGGTGGCACCAGACTCAACCACCCGGCCGCCATCGAAGAAATGGCAGGTTTGCGAGACTTGCCGAGCGAATCGCATTTCATGGGTAACAACCACCATTGTCATGCCACCCTTTGCAATCGCTTTGAGAAGCTCGAGAACTTCGTCGACGAGTTCAGGATCAAGAGCGCTGGTTGGTTCGTCGCAAAGAAGAATCCTCGGCCGCACTGCGAGCGCGCGTGCGATCGCGACCCGCTGTTGTTGTCCTCCAGAAAGCATCCGCGGAAATTTATCACGATGCGCACTCAATCCAACGCTGCTGAGCAGTTCGCTTGCACGTTCGAGGGCGTCTGCCTTGGAAATCGGTTCCCGCAAACGCGGAGCAAGAGCAACGTTTTCTAAGGCTGTGAGGTGAGGAAAAAGTTCGAAGCGCTGGAAGATCATCGCAGTGTCACGGCGCAGTGCATGGGCAGTGGAGGCGCTCGAATATGGAGTACCAAAGAGCTTGATTGCGCCGCGCGTGATTGTTTCTAAGCCATTGATGGTTCGTAAGCAGGTGCTTTTTCCAGAACCCGATGGTCCTATTAAGCAAGCAACTTCGCCTTCCTTCATCTGCAGATGAACATCCGCTAGGGCATGAGTTGTTGTTGTCTTGCTGTGAAAGATTTTGTGAACATCAATAAGTTCAATAGCAGGTGTGTGATGGTTCATGGCAAGGGTGTCCTTTGCGTGTTAGGCTGGCTGCAAATCAGCCGACATCCGCTGTTCAATCCAGCGGCCGCACCGCGACAAAATAAAATTAAGCACAAAATAAACGACCGCAACCAAAAACCAGACCTCAAAACTGCGGAAGCTGATGGCAACCATGTTGCTTGCTGATTTCGTTAATTCAACGATTGAAATGACACTGACAAGGCTGCTGTCTTTGACCAAGCTTACATACTGCCCAACCAGCGATGGCATCAATCGCCGCAAGGCGAGAGGAGCGGTGACATGGCGAGCAATTTGTAATCGGGTGAGCCCAAGGCTGAGTGCGGCGTCTTGAGGCCCTTTTTCGAGATTTAACAGTGTGCCGCGCACAAGCTCAGCAATATAAGCACCGCAGAATAAACTGAGAGTTGCGATTCCCGCTTGTTCCGCGCTGAGCTGAAAGGCTGAAGCGACGACAAAGTACATCACATAGAGTTGAACAAGCACAGGCGTGTTACGGAATATTTCAACAAAAAAGCGTGCGAAATTTTGTGCAAACGAGTTCCCAGCATAAAGAACCAAACCTGCCGCGACTCCAATCACCGAGCCAACAACAATAGATAACGCGCTGACCCACAAAGTTCCCCACAAGCCATGCAACAGAAGGCCTGGAGTGCCGCTTTCGCTGACCCAAATGTATTCTCGGAGGCTCAAGAAATCCCATTGGTAATCTAGAGTGTGGAATCCACGCCACAGGGAGAATACGATCAGTGCAATTAAGACACTGGTGGCGATGCTCCATAAAGGTGATCGTTTTTGCTCATGCATGGTCACCGTTCTCCGAATTCACTTCAATATCGTACTGCAGAGAATTACCGCATTTCTGGTGATGAGTTTTGCAGAATATTGCCTTTTGCGCCAGAATCGGTTTGAAAATATTTTTTCGAAAAAACACACCTGTGGAGATGAATATGCAATCAAAGAAAAACTGGAAACGTCATTTGAACCTTTGCAAACTCGCGTTTGTCTTTTTGAGTTCGCTGTCTCCAGGTTTCTCTTTGGCAGGCGACACGCTTTCGGAGGTCAAATCTCGCAAGGAATTGCGTGTTGGCCTCGACCCCGGATTTATTCCCTTTGAAATGAAGACTCCCAAAGGTGACATGATTGGTTTTGATATCGACATGATTCGCGGATTTGCTGATTCTCTTGGTGCCAAAGCTCAATTCGTTGATACTCGCTGGGAGGGTATTATTCCGGCACTCGTGGCGAAAAAATTTGATGTCATAGTTTCTGGAATGACCATCACCGAAGAACGCAAGAGAACCTTGCTCTTTTCCGAACCCTATTACCGAGCCGGTTTACTTGCCTTGGTTGGCAGCAAGCATAAAGCTGCAGTGAAAAATCCTTCAGATCTGAATAAAGCCGGGTTGCAGATTGCTGTTAAAGTTGGAACAACGGCGGATCAGTTTGCTGCTAAAGCATTTCCGACTGCAACAATTCGTAAACTTGATTCTGAGTCTGATTGCGCAAACGCAGTATCGCTCGGGAAAGTTGATGCATTTATTTATGACAAACCCTATCTCGAGATCTTTGCCGCGCGTCATTCTGCAAAAGTCTACTTGTTGAAAGAAGAACTGACCGTTGAAGATTTCGGGATTGCAGCTCGAAAGGCCGATACATCGCTTATTCAAGCCTTCAACAGTTTTTTAAAGACCTGGAAAAGCACGGGTGGCTACGAGCGGAGTTTGAAAACACACTTTGTTGAAATGCCTTGGGCTTCAGCGATGCCACTGTTCAAGTGACTCGCATTCAAAACTTAAAGCCGATTCCCAGCGCTGGATATGCAACTCGCTCATTAAGCTTGTAATCTCCGCTGATATGAAAAAGCATTCTGCTACCTGAATAAAGGAGTCCTCCGCCGATGAATGGACTTCCGGCAGCGAATCCTGTTCCTCCGCTGCCAGCACCTAAGCCAAACGCCATGCCGCCTTCTAAATATCCACGCCAAGCTCCAGGGCTGGCGAACCATTTAAAATCGAAGTCTCCCCACGTGGCCGCGCTTCTTCCTGAGTCTGTGCTCGATGCAGCCAACCCTCCCACGCCAAATTCAAATCCCCAGGAACTGGTCGATTGATAAAGAAAATTCAATCCCAAGCGACTCCCTGCTGGATTATTGAGTCCAACGAGAGCTCCCCATTCTCCTGCGAAGGCTGCTTTTGAGTTTAAACTCAGAAGCGCGAGAGCAGCTATTTTTCCAAAGAATTGCGCATTTTCTGTTTTCCAAAATTGCATGTGATTAAGCTCCAAGAAGAATTTGGCTGGTGTGTTGTTCTCTGAAGATTGCCATGATGTTCAAAAAGGGTTCAGGGAGACGCTTGAGAGTTTCCTGCTTGAGATGATCCGGGACTCCAAAAAACGCCTCAGCAACTGCCCCTGCGAGACTCGCGATGGTGTTTGAACTGCATCCAAGGGAAATTGCGTTGCGGATTGCATCTTCAGTTGTGCGAGCCTCAAGAACGCTGACAAGTGCACGCGGAACAATCTCGGGTGCTGTTTGTTCGAACAATTGCACAGTGCGGAGATCATCGAGATAGTGAGAGAGGTTGTAGCCATAAGAGTCTGAAAGGAGTTTCTTGGTCTCGAGCAAAGGAAATCCAGTGCGACCCAAATAAATACTGTGGGCGATTGCAATGGCTCCTTTGATTGCCTCTAGATGACTGTGTGTTGCTCGTGCAGACTTCTCTGCTTCAGTGAGTGTCGTGTTGAGATCGTTGAATGCCCAACCAATAGGGCTGACACGTGCGGCGGGTCCGATCCCCATGCTGTTGTAGGGATCTTGCCCCCCAGTATAAACCCAAAATTTAAAATTACTGCCAAATCCCCCTGGAACATCTGCATATGCTTTGGCGTATTTTCTGAGATTCGCTTGATAGCCTTGGAAATGAACCAAGGAATCTGCAACCGCGAGCGTCAGAACGGACTCGTCAGTGTAATGTGAGTGATCGCTGAAAAGTATAAATTCAGTCGATTTGGTTGGGTTGTTTTCATACACTGAACCAACGATATCACCAAGCAACGCGCCAATCATGGTCTGTTCACCTCGTCCGCGAGTTCCATGACAACTGCCATAGAGCACAGTTTCAGCTTACACGGCCGAGGGATACTGCGAAGTGCAGGCTTTGCAGGGTTTTTAGCCTCCGATTTAAGAACACAGAATAGAGAGAAAATTTTGATTCAGAGTCTTTGGTAATCGATACGGGCGGTAAATTTTTCCAGCCTGGAATTTTTGAGTTTTCTCACCAGCGATGGGGCTTCAAGACTGAGTGGACGAAAACCTTCAGGGGATTTGTAAAAGGACATGGTGATAGGACGAACCACTTTTCGCAGGAAGAAATTGCTCAGCGAGAGGTTGACACAGAAGTCGCTCTCTCCACCCAAACAGGACGGTTCGCGGCGTGAAATATCAAAGCCCAACACGCGACCGCGGTCAGGAATTGCGAGGCGGACAGGGACAGTAAGACCTTGTTCAAGATTATTTGCAAAACGATTCAAATACGCCATCAGTGAACCGGCAGAAACCGTATTTGCAGTTGCGTTGTCTGAAGATGTTGATGTTTTACCGTCTTCGAGCCAAGTCATAAAAACCCGGCTTTGAGAGATCTCTACAGCAGAAGCTGAATTATTCTGCAATTGCTGCATGCGATATGTTTTGAGGCTGCCTTGCGCATCGTATTCAGTTTTCTCAATCACAAGTTCTTTGCCAGCTGAGTCTGTTTGTCGAATCGTTGTTGAAACGGCGCAACCCGCTCGAGAAACATGCTCGTATTCGATCTGGAACAGCACACCTTCACTTAAAGCATCTGCATCGCGGATGGTGCCTTTTCCTTTAAGAACGATCTCTTTGTCTTTGGCGAAGCGGGGCGATTCTTTTAAAAGCGCAAGTTTGCTGATGTCAGAGTCTGGAGGGGGTGTGTCGGTTGCGGAAGCGGCAAGCGCCTGTGGGGCCGAGGTGAAAGCAGCTAAGATACCTGCAAAAGTTGTAAATGCGACTGCGTTTTTCAGCAATTCCCCGGTAAAAATCATAGTCAAGCTCCAACCTTGCTTGCGGTTGCGCAGAGGCCAAAAATGATTGTTGCAGCTGGCAAGAAAACATGAAATCTAAGGTTAAGCAACCGATCTTTTTATCTTTGTTTTAAAGAGCTTTTGTTTTGCCGCGTCCTGGAATAGCTCAGCCGAATTCGGCAAAAGCTGTGAATGGGTTCGTTTTGATTTGGTTTGGAAGGAGTCTTCATGCGTCTTGCTCATGCTTGCTCAACTCTGGTGTCGGCCTTCAGCTTAATGGCGTTTTCGGCGTGCAGTGCACTCAAGACTGTCGATAAAGTTGAAAAGTCAACGGCTGAAGTTGGGCAAAAAATGGATAAGACCAACGACAGCATTGATGACACCAACCGCAAGATGGATGGTATGCGCCGGCAGATGGGTGACATGAATGATAAACTCATTGAAACCAACAAACGTATTGAAAATATGAACCGCTCGTTGGATCGCATGTATCAGGATCTCCGCCAGGGCGATTCTTTGGCCGCGCGCCTGCGAACCATTGAACAACTCGAAAAAGCGTCAGTGTTAAAAGGCAAAACGGTTTTTGCTGCTCAGTATTTTATGTCATTCGAATATCAATTGTGGAAAGGCGAAGGAAGCGACAGTGATGCGCGGCTGAATGATCTTAAACAGGTCGCGGTTGACGAATTTATTCAAACTCTCCGCAGGTACACCGACTCGACTCTCTCTGTCAGTGCGATGAGTGAAGATAGCAATCTTCAGTCGCTCGAAGCCCTTGCGATATCTATGCATATGGTAAATGCGAACGCCGCTGCAGATTTGTCGCAAAAAGGTATTTCGGTTGTTTCGATGCATGACATTTTCAAGCAATCGCTTGCCTATGGAGATGACCTTAAGAATGGCCGAATCAAGCTCGAAGCGATTCCTGTCTACGCGCAAACCGCGTTGCGCGAGCCAAAGTTACTAAAGTATCTCCTCGAATTGCGTATTAATATGCTGCCGGCAATTGTTGTGAGCGAACTCAGCAACGCTGCATCTGATCGGTTTCTAGATAAATGGTCGAGCCGCGCAGCGCTTTGGCTTAAACCTTGGAATGCCCAATTGGCTGGTAAAAATGATCTGCAGCTCAAAGAGTATTGCGAGTGGCTGGCTTGGGCGAACAGTGACGTTGCAGCTTTGAAGTTGATTGATGAGCCGATTCGTTTC
Organism: bacterium; assembly: GCA_009918675.1. Lineage (GTDB taxonomy): Bacteria > Bdellovibrionota_B > Oligoflexia > Silvanigrellales > Silvanigrellaceae > RFOM01. The sequence goes on along the minus strand of RGDM01000012.1, from coordinate 9,706 downwards.
GATGCTGGATTGGTGAAAATGCTGCGCAATTTGCGTTTGTACGGCGAGTTGCCGCAGGCCGAAAATCAGAATTCCTCTCGAACAGAAGCCTTTTCTGAATTTAGAGGCGAGCTCAACCGCTTCTTAAGTGAACTGCCAAAGTAATTTGCTTGTAAAAAACCATGTCGATTGAAGAACCCAATCTCAAATATCGCGCTCAGCACAAAGAGCGATTGGCATGGATGCCATGGCTCTATGATTCATTAAAACCTCATCAACGGGCGTGGGCTGAGGCGTGGCAAAATGAGGTTCAGGCGCAATTTCAGGAACTCGAGACAGTGCGTTTCGCTGCTCGTTGTTTTGTTGCACCAAGCGCCCATTTATTTGCTGAGCCCGGCCGCGCAATCGAGGTGGGAGAGGGATGTCGAATCGCAGCCGAGGTTTTTGTTCACGGACCTGTTGTTCTTGGCAAGAATGTGAGCCTTAATGCTCGGGTGACAATTGATGGTGGTGCTGCTGGAGTGCACATTGGCGACAACACACGGATCGCGAGCGGGACGGCGATTTTTGCTTTCAATCACGGAATGCATCCCGAGCGATTGATTCGAGAACAGCCCGTGACCTCGAAAGGTATTCGTATTGGTTCGGATGTCTGGATTGGGGCCAACGTGAGTATCGTTGATGGAGTCAGGATCGGTGATCACGCTGTGATTGGCATGGGCAGTGTTGTGACTCGCGATGTGCCTGCTTGGATGATTGTTGGTGGTTCGCCTGCCCGCGTGATTGGCGATCGGCGTGATAAAGGCTGACTCGTTCGCAAGAGTTTCAGCTCCGCAATATTCAAATTTTTAATTGGTTCGTTGAATAGACCACCTGACAGGCCCGGTTAGCTTCACCCCGCCGGCCGAGTTCTCTTCGCACGATTGCTTGTCAGAATCACACGATCCAGAGATACTCTCTCTCTCACTGCGTGCTGCACAGGGAGTGCAGCAGTAAACCAAGGAAGGGCTTTTTTCATGAAGTCGAGTTTGCTTCAGCTCCTGCGTTTCAATTCTCAAACAATCCCGAGTGGTGCCCGCCGTCGCTTTTCAACCCAGCTTATTGTTGCATCGCTGGCATTGTGCGGGGCTTTTTTTGCCTCTTCCGCAAAAGCAGCCGGACAATCCAAGCGCGCTGAAACCGTCGGTATTTCGTCGCGTTCGCAGCCACTCAGCATTGATGTTCTGCAGAAACATTTGTCGCAAAATAAGTTGGGCTGGTGGGCTGGTCGCACAAGTGTTTCTGACTTGCATCCTTCAGAGCGTCGGCTGATGACCGGAGCCTCGCTCTCAGATGTACGCGTCGATGGCGACTATGGAAAAAAAACTAAAGTCTTGGAAGATGCTCTGCCAGAGCGCTTAGATTGGCGAGCGATGAATGGCAAAGACTATGTCACACCTGTGAAAAACCAGGGACGCTGCGGGAGCTGTGTTGCGTTTTCGTCTGCATCAACGTTTGAAACACAGATGAACATTGCAACTGATTCGCTTGCCCATGCATGGACATTTTCTCCGCAGCATTTGTTTTCCTGCGGTGGTGCCGCTTGTGACTTTGGCTGGTTCGTTGCTTCGGCAATGGATTTTATGGTCGGTCAGGGACTCCCTGAGGAGGCTTGTTTTCCATACAAAAGCGGCGCTATGGGCGAAGACATGGAATGCAAACAAAGTTGTAGCGATTCCAAAGTTCGCAGCACAAAGGCCACGTTGCGTGTGCGCAGTCGGATGATTGTTGGAGCAAGTATTGATGATGTAAAAAAGGCCTTGTTGGGCGGGCCAGTTGTTACAACAATGCGCGTTTATGACGACTTCATGCTTTATAAAGGTGGTGTTTATCGGCACGCCAAAGGTGGAATTGTTGGCGGGCATGCGGTGATGATCATTGGCTGGGACAATGCAGACGAAGCCTGGATTGTGCGAAACAGTTGGGGAACAGACTGGGGCGAGCAAGGTGATTTTCGCATTTCTTGGAGCGATCCGAGTGGAGTTGGCGGCACCTTTTATGGAATTCAACCAAGCAAAGAATTTTCAACGGTTATTTTGGAGGGGCTGCGTGATGGACAAAGCATTCGTCAGCCTGCATCACTCACAGTTCGCGGACAAAATGTCAGCTTTAGCTCTGCGACATTGGAACTTCAGAGCAGTGGCCGCCCACTGATTTCACGGCCTTTTGATTCCACTGGGGCTCTGACTCTAAATCCTGCTGAATTGGCTGACGGCATCTACACAGTACAGGCGCGTGTCCAGAACGAAAAAGGCGAACAAAGGATTTCTCAAGCTCACCTTGTCTACGTGCGCAACTCGCCAGCCTCCGCAACAATCAAAATCGAGCGCATCAAGCTCAACCAAAACGTTTGGGAAAAGATCGTTCCCGAGTTTGCTGTAACGAGTCGTCCTATTCCGCTCAAAGCTGTTCAATACAGAGTTCTTGATCCACAAGGAAAAGAAGTTCGTGTGCGAAGAACAGATCACACCGCTGACCGAGTTGCAATGAGCTTTAACCCAAGTGGATTATCTGTTGGGCATTATACAATGCTTGCTGAAGCAATCTCCGACGACGATCAGGTTCTTGCCTCAGACCGCACGGAGTTCAATATTATTGAAAAGTGACGATTGACTCTTTGGAAATGCAAGCGCGAGCGCTTGCATAAGTCCGCGCGTGTTTTCAAATGGAAACATGTGTCCGCCCTGCGGAACAACCAGCCACCGCGTGCGTGGGAAGAATTGATGGAAATAGCGAATGGAAGCAGGATCACAAATCTTGCTTTCGCTTCCTGCAATCAGTTCAACACGTATTTCTTTTCTTTTTTTCGCATTCATTTTTAAAAACAGCGGAGTGTGCAGAGCCGGTTGACTTTCAAAGAGATCGGCCTCCCATTCCGGGTCGTGCCGCAGTTTCAAGGAACCGTCGCTTTGCGCTTCGAAGTTTGCATCAATGTAATGGCCAATATGAATTTCTTGCCATTTGCGAAAAAACGGAGCGCGTTTGAAGGTGAGCATCGCTTCACGGCGGCTGCGAAACATGCGTTTACGACGACGGGCAGGGCGGCTGAGCGGATGAATCCCTCGTTGTTGAAAAAGGCAGGCCGTAGCCCATAAAAAAGCACTCGAGGGTGGTAGCAAAGGGACGTCTAAAAGAACAACATGATTGACGTCTAATTCATGCGACGCATAAAGTGACAACCACCCACCAAGACTGTGCCCTGCGAGGCTCCAAATGCCTGGGAACTTCTCCTTTAGGTTTTTGAACATTGATTTGAGGTCGTCGCACAGCTGCCAGGGGATCTGTGTCAGGCCGCCTGAGTAGGCCGCTTTGGTGTCGGCATTGCTTTCACCATGGCCTCGCGCATCGAATGCAAAAATATTGACGAGATGTTCATCTGCCCAGCGCTGAAGAACATCGCGATAAGACAGGGCAGCAATACCGGTGGCATGCGAGAAAAGTACAAAACGTTCCGCCTGGCCCAATTGGGGCCGAAACTGATAAACCGAAATGCCATCAACACGTAAGGTGTCCATAGAGTCCTCTACCCACTTGAATCGGAAAAGTTCCAATCTTCTGAAGGTAAGGTGCGAATTTTTATATGATAAATTCGTGAAGATTATCTAGCAAACTGATATTGCTGGGTATTTTTTTAGTTTTGCGCACCCTGGCTCAGCAGCGAAGCCGAGCAGAGTTTGTATAAAATACGCGCACCAACATTCCCGTCCCATTCATCGCCTTGGCGACCTGAAGGAGCCACTTCGTTGAGATCGAATCCCACGATGATTTTACCCGACAACGCGAGGGCTTTGATGAGGAAGCACGCGTGATGAAAGCTGAGTCCACCTGCGACCGGAGTCCCAGTGGAAGGACACAGCGAGGGTTCGAGTCCATCGATGTCAAAGCTGACGTAAACTTTTTTGGGAAGCTGCGAGATGATTTCTTGCGTAATCTTAGCGAATGATTCGCCCTTCATCTGTCGATCGCGCAGTTGGCTATCAAAGTAACAAGCAATTTTTTTATGCGTCGTTGCAAGTTGATATTCTTCGTCACAGAAATCACGTATTGCCACTTGAACAAGCTTTGCGACTCCAGGGATCTTGCGGATAACGTTATTCATGATGCTCGCGTGTGAATGCTCAAAGCCTTCATACGCTGTGCGCAAATCAGCGTGCGCATCGATGTGGAGAATTCCGAGGCCCGGATACTTTTGAGCAACAGCCTGCACCGCACCAAACGAAACACTGTGATCTCCGCCTACGACGCCCACGATTTTGTTGCGCTGCAATTGTTTCTGGCAGCGGGTAAAAACGAATTCGTTGAGCGAGTGAGAGATTTTATTTGCTTTTGCGAGCTTGCTTTGCAGGGTTTTGTTTGAACCAATCCGCCCACCTTTTGCAACGATAGGTTTGGCGACCTGAGAGCCCTCTTTGTTGAGGGCTTTGATTCGTGCCGCGGGCTGCTCCATGAAGATTCCAAACTCCCATGGCCGCGGCAGTCCGTGCTCTGCAAGATCTCCATCAAAAAGGTCGAGTTGCGGGCTTGCGTCAAAAATTGCCATGGGCCCTTTTGCGGTTCCACGTCCGTAGCTTGTTGTCATTTCAAAAGGCACAGGAATTAAAACAACGTTCGATTCTTGTTCGGTGAACGGCAAGCCAAAGATGTTGCCATCGGCAGTTCCCGCGCCGTTTGGATCGAATTTGCCGAAGTCTGCTTTTTTCATGGCATGTATTCCTGATGCAGAGCCTGCACGGCAGCATTGAGAACAGAGCGGTCCACCAAACATGCAACTTTAATTTCAGAGGTTGTGACCAAGCGAACTTCAATATTGGCGTTTGCAAGAGCACGGAACATGCGTGCTGCAACTCCGGCATGAACACGCATTCCAACCCCAACGATACTCACTTTTGCAACATCCTGATTGACTCGAACTTCCGCATGCGGAGTGACTGTTTTGAGGATTTGATGCGCTTGTGCGACGTCGGTGCCGGCAACAGTAAAATGCACCACAAGACCATCGGGACGAACGTCTTGATTGACGATATCAACATTGATTCCCTGTGTCGCCAAAGCACCAAAGACATCTGCAAGTGTGTTGCGTGTGTGCGCAATAGGACCCACGCTGAACCAAGCTTCGTCGATGGAATGTGCAACACCTGTAACCAATTCACCCTCAATGGCTTCATTGTCTGCTATCATCTCGGTTCCTTCATCTGTGCTGAACGTGTTTTTAACGAAAAGGCGGATTCCCCACTTGGCCGCGAGATGAACGCTGCGAATATGCAGAACCTTGGAGCCTTGACTTGCCATTTCGAGCATTTCTTCATGGCGGATTTTTCGAATGATGCGTGCTTGCGGGCAGACCCTTGGGTCCGCGGTATAGACACCATCAACATCGGTGTAGATCACACATTCGCGTGCGCCGATTCCGGCAGCAATTGCAACTGCCGAGGTGTCCGAGCCGCCGCGTCCGAGGGAGGTAAATCGACCTTCTTGAGTCACTCCTTGGAAGCCGGCGATGATCGGGATTTCGCCACACTCAATGTGGCGCATGATTGCATCGCGGTTGATGGATTGAATTGTTGCGCGGGAGTGGAGATCGTTGGTGACGATTCCAGCATGCGCAGCGAGCATGGGCACCGGACGTAAACCCTGCTGACGTAAAGCGAAGCTCAGCAGTGCAACCGAGACTTGTTCACCACTGGCAACGAGTAAGTCGTATTCTGGTGAATCAGTGTGATTTGTGAAGTGCTGTGCCATGCCGACAAGACGGTTGGTTTCACCGGCCATCGCTGAAACCACAACGGCAGAAGGACGCTTCTGTGCACAAAGGCTCGCTACGTGCTCGATGCGCTCGAGCGAGCCCATGCTGGTGCCACCAAATTTGAACACGGGACCACAGACTTGAGAAGGAGATGCAATGCCGTTCATCGCTTAGCTGAGAACCTCATATGAAAGACTGATGTCTCTCTAGTGGAGTCGCTTCCGGCTGACAAGTGCACCATTCGTGGCGGATATTTTACGCCTCGCGATCGAACTCTTGCTTGTGATTGGCGATGGCGGCGCAAATGCGATTGCGTCCCTGGTGCTTTGCCTCGTAGAGAGATTTGTCGGCGCTTTCGATGAGCTTGCTGGGTTCAAATTCTGACGAGAACCCACTGAAGGTTGATGCGCCAATGCTTACGGTCACGACGGGGGCAGCGGAATTGTATTCATGACGAATGCCGAGCTTTTCAACCCCAATGAGAATGCGTTCTGCGATGACCAGGGCCCCTGCGGCATCCGTCTCGGGAAGGACAATTGCAAATTCTTCGCCGCCATATCTGGCAAGCATGTCGCCCGGGCGTTTCATTGTATTGAGAACTTCCTGTGCAACTTTTCTGAGACAGAGATCGCCCGCTTGGTGGCCATAGGTGTCGTTGTAGTTTTTGAAGTGGTCTACATCGAGCAGCAGAATCGATAGCGGTTTGCGATTTCTTCGCGCACGTTTGAATTCTTGCTCAACGGTTTGGTCGAAGGCACGCCGATTGGCGACACCGGTGAGCGGATCGATGAGCGAGAGTTTCATTAAGACCTGCGTGAGGTCGCGCAATTGGTTCGCTATCTCGGTGATTTCATTTTCTCTCGCTTTTCGCCTATCGATTTCATGATTGAGACGAAGGCTCGCGTGAATGCGTGCTTTGGCTTCAGACGGATTCAGTGGTTTTCTCAGGTAGTCAGTCGCACCATACGCGTACGCAGTGCGAACCTGCTGATCAAAATCGGATTCTGATGTCACGACAATAGGGATGTCTTTATAGCGAATATCACCTTTCAAGGTTTTCAAGAAATCAAGAGCCTGCGCATCAGAGTCGAGATCGAGTATCAACAAGTCAATCTGGACGGGCATCATTGAATGAGAGAGATCCCTGTGGGGGGAATTCAAATTCATCGCCACCATGAGACGACCCAAGTCTGTTGTCACGAACGCATCCAAATGGCCCGACTCTTCCAATAAAACGCGAATCTCTTCTAAGTTTCGCGCATCGTGTTCAAAGACGGCAATTGTCATGATCGCTCCCTCCGGACGGTGTATCGGTGAATCTCGGAGGATCTTTAGAAATTGACTTCGCCGCATGAACCGCAAAAGACCCTGAAAAAGTGCAGGCGGGGTGGAGCCTTAACCGATCTCGTGGCATAGAATTTCAAATCATTTCTGATTTTGACCGGAACCGCCCACGCGCCACAAAGAGCTCTGGGCCCCCGCTGGGAGACCTCAACATTGGACGCGAAGACACGCCCTTTTCTGTGCTGGCCCGAGCAAAGCAATAATGCCTCATCCGATTTTGAGGTTGATGGCGTTGGCCTTGAATCTCTGCACAAAGCAGCTCCTGGGGCGAAGTTTGTCACTTCGTTGAATGCCGTCAAGCAGCGTGCAGAAACCTATGTAGAGTCACTCGCCAATCACTTTCCTTTATCAAAAATCTTCTACGCCATGAAGGCCAATGCTGCACCCGCGATTCTTCGCGAAGTGACAAAGGTCGGTTGCGGAGTTGATATCGTTTCTGTGGGAGAATTTCGCGCCGCTGTAGCAGCGGGTGTGTCGCCGCGCGATATTTGCTTTGCAGGAGTTGGGAAGTCCAATGCGGAAATAATTGAAGCACTTGACGGCCAGTTGGGCGTGATTAACGTTGAACATGCGCAAGAGCTGACCTTCGTGTTGCAAACACTTGCACAACGGCAACAGAAATCTTTGTCAGAAGGAAATCGATTTTTAGCGCGAGTAGCGGTTCGTTTGAACCCGTGTGTGGAGTCGCGAACTCATCCACATTTAAAAACCGGGGCGCTTGATTCGAAATTTGGACTTTTGCTTGCTCAGCTTGAAGAATGGATTGCCACGACAAAGGCATCGTTCACCGAACGTGGTCAGTTTGACTCGGATAAATACAAAGCGTTTGTTGCTCCGCTGTGTGGCTTGCATGTGCATATTGGTTCTCAATTGCAGAGCCATGATGTCTTTCCATTGGTCCTTGAACGCGTGCAGCAGGCAGTTGTTCTTCTTGCGCAAGCTGATATTGTCATCGACCACCTCGATCTGGGTGGTGGTTTGGGAGTTGGTCCGGCAGGTGTTCCCGAAGATGCCAACGACATTCGCAAACACGTCGATTTTCAGGCTGAGTGTCTCAAGAGTTTGGTGCAAAAGGACGCTCAACTGACTGGCCTTTGGGGCTCAAACTGCGAGAAACTTCATGTGTGCTTGGAACCCGGGCGCAGCATGGTTGCCAGTAGCACAGTTTTTCTCACTGAGGTTCTTTACGAGAAATCCAACATGCCAAGCCATCGCTTTGCATACGTTGATGCTGGGATGAATGCGTTTCCTAGACCATCAATTTATGGCGCCGAGCACGCAACCGCGTGTGCAAACCGCACGGGTGGCGAAAAGTTCGCATACAAGATTTTTGGGCCGGTTTGTGAAAGCGGTGATATTCTTGCGCGCGAAGCGAATCTGCCACGGCTTGTGCCTGGAGACACGGTCGTCTTTTTCGAGGCCGGCGCCTACTGCCGCTCGATGGCGAGTCACTACAACCTGCGCGGCATCCCCGCCGAGATTTTTGTTCGCAATGGTCAAATTGAGGCGTTAGTTCCTGCGGACGATCCAACCGCCCATTTGCTTGCGAGTGCCTCTGGAACGGGACTTCATGCGGATTCTTTTACTCAGGTTGTTGAGAGTCGACGCAGTGTCCGTAAATTTCACGAAAGTCTTCAAATACCAGAGCATGTGATGCAACGCTGTCTTGATCATGCTTTGCTTGCGCCAAGTTCGTCGAATTTGCAGATGTGGGAGTTTTTTTGGGTGCGCACTGCAGAAAAAAAGAAGAGTCTCGTCAGGGCATGCTTGTCGCAGCCTGCAGCGGCAACTGCTGCTGAGTTGGTTGTGTGTGTGGCGCGCACAGACACTTGGAAAGCAAATCGTCTTCGCATGCTTGATTTGCTCCGCAAAAATCCCAAAACTCCTGCGGCTGCATTAAATTATTATGAGAAACTTATTCCCTTGGCGTTAAATCAGGGGCCTTTGGCTTTTTTTGGTTTACTTAAAACCTGTTTGACCTCAGTGGCGGGTGTCTTTCGAGCCACCCCGCGTGAGCCAGCGTCTACGGCCGACATGAGGGTTTGGGCGGTCAAATCAACGGCACTGGCGTGCGAGAATCTTATGCTCTCGCTGCGAGCTCATGGGTTTGATTCGTGCCCCATGGAAGGCTTTGATTCTCGGCGTGTGAAAAAGCTGCTTGGTTTGCCTCGGCGTGGCGCCGAGATTGTTATGGTGGTGGGTGCCGGAGCGCGAACTCCACAAGGTATCTACGGACCACGGATCAGATTTGATCGCAGATTTTATATCAACGAAGTTTGAGTTCACTTGCAACGAGGGAACGCGGCACAACCGCCAGTGTCGCGGCCCAAGGATTGCGCGTCGCAGCCGGGATTTTTGCAATACCCGAGAGATAGCTCAAATCCATTCGGTAATAGCCGTCCACAGATGAGCCAACCGGCTTGCCAGCTTCGTTCGTCTTTGCTCCAACTCCCCAGCTGTTTTTGAATAGAAAGGCGTCGAGGTCTGCTGCTGGCTTCATTAATTCGAGTTGGAGATTGGCATCTGTGACTGCTCCGCGTGAGCCACCTTTGTTGATGAAGTCGGTCACAAGAACAAGATGTCCGCCGTCGCGGCCGTAGT
>RGDM01000110.1 GCA_009918675.1 bacterium | reverse complement strand
TTGGAATGTTTACAGGTGGAAGTGCGTTTTCTAGTTTGCTTGGAACGTTAACGAACGGAATTTCTGTTGGACTAAATTCGAATGGTTGGACAACAATGATCAAAACAAAAACAGCAACGGTTACGCCAACAGTGTGTGCAGATCAAAGCCGCCTTGTTTTTAACTCCGAAGTTACAGTTGCTGCTGACAATGTTGCTAGTGCAGGAAATCAACAAATTATTAAGGGCACAATGAAAACAGGAATTGTCCAAGATTTTACGGGGGATCTTAATCAAAAGATAGACTCTACGACAATTGTTACAAAGTGCAAAAAGCAGGATACGTGCCTTAAAAAGGCATTGATTAAACTGACAACAGCAACTGCAGACAGCGCCATTAGAACTTTTTCACTTCAAGACGTACTTCAGAACCAATTGATTTTTGGAGATGGTTCAATTTTCATTTGTTCGACATGGGCAGCAGGGTTTACAACTCTTGTACCGTACGGAGCCTTTTCACCGTGTGTATCAGTGAATTTGCAGCAAGATGTGCCATACGGAGTACTGCCGTACTTTTGGTTTGGAGATTCTTCAGTGCAAGTGGTTCACGTTCTACTTAAGTGGGCAGGCGATGTAACAGGTGTTCAAATTCAATTTGTACCACAACCGTTTGAAAGTCTTGGGTGCACACCGCCAAAAAGTTACGATGGAACATGGATGGGTAGCATTATTTATGGAACAAACAATTTGTCACCAGTTCGTTTACAAAACATGTCTGGAATTGGACTAATGCGCATGTTCTGTCCAACGAGTGTTCCAACAATTTCGTTGCAAGGACTAAGCTCTAACGTAATTTACGTCAACGGCTCAGCTTCAGCAACAGCTCCGCCAGCAAACAGTATTCCAGAGTCATATGGTGGAAGACCGTTTCCGTTGATCAAACCAGAAAAGTACGTTGAGACAGCTCAAGAAGCAGCATCAAATGAAAGTGAACTGAAAATAGTAGATCTTTACTAAGAAAACAAAAAAAAAACAGTAGGTTTTGAATTTTTCAACACATACTTTTCAAAATAAAAATTATCTTTTTATTTATATTGAAAGTAGAAAAGCTTTAAAGCTATGGCGAACGAAGGTATTGGTCAGTGGGACGCTAATCAGGGGTGGCAAGATGCTTCAATTGACAGCATCTCTAGTATGCTACGTGTGAATGTTGCACAGATGCAGGCGTTGCTCAAGTCAATGTTTATTGACGGCGCGGATGAAAAAGACATTCGGCGTGCAATGCAAAAGTTTGGAAACTCGGGAACAAGTGTGTGGGGAAGAATTTGTCCTATGAGTCCTTGGAAAGCCACAAACGCACCGTCTAACACATCGTGCCGAGGCCTAACAATCAACCTAACCAAGACTATTGCGGCGCAAAGCCTTTTGGCTCCAGTCGCTACGGCAGGAACGTGGATTTTCGTTCAAAAGGTTTGGTGTGGTGTTGCACAACGGTCCTATGGAGAAATTTCACTGGGTCAAGTTCTCCTTTTGCCAGGTGCTGCACCCCCAGGTTTGCTGACACCAAGTCTACCGACACAAATTCGGTTTGGTAAGGACAGTCAAGCTTCACTTCAAGGTCTTTCTGCCGTGTATGGATCATACAACATTCCCGCATGGCTAACTCCGCCAATTGGTATCAACAATACGAGCGGAGCAAGTCTTCCATTGTACTCTGATCCGTCGTGGTCACCCCAGAACGGTTACCTTTGGAATCCTGGTGCTTTGACGCCGTACGTATCAAGCAGCCAAAACTCAAGTGCGTCGTACTCAGCCATCATGGTCCTTCGAACTGCACGTGATCAGCCTCAGAATTCTGAGCAACTTCCAGCTTTGTACACCGACGGGCGTATGATCACGAGCATGAACAACGTCTACATCACAACTAATGGAGCTGGTACAAGTGCATCTGGTGTTGGGGCTGCAGCGTTTATTCCAGACGTGACAGCACCAACGTTTAGCCCCGCGTCGCTTGAAACTCAAGGTGGAAAAAATTCAATTTCGCAAGTTACACTTGTTCGTTCAAACGCAACCGATTCGTCGGAAGGTCTTCGTTGGATCCTTGGTCCAAACGTATTGCAGTTGCTTGTTCCACTTGATTACGGCCTGATGATCGGAGGAAAGGGCGGAGTTGCACGAAATGTTTGGTCAACTACAATCTATCCTTCTGGCATGTCACTTGGTGGTTGCTTGACAAACGCAACGGTACCTCAGTCTCTTGACGCTCTTGGATCGTCGACGCCATACGAAACACTTGCAAACAACGTGTACGATCGTCAAAGCGACACGTTTGCAAAGGTGATTTGGATCAGCGACAAGTTCACAAACGTTGGTGGTACGTTTACTCAGACAAAGCAGCTTCCGCCGACAGCATGCCAAATTGCGCAGGCTATTACTCCCGGTTCTCCTGCAATCAACAACATTTACCCACGAACTGTTCTTGACAGCTCTCTGGTTCAGGTCAAGGACATCGAAAACGTTTACATTGGGTTGACAAACGAAGATGCTCCGCCTGTGTTTTGTTTCAAGTGGGTTGTTGGAATGGGTGCGGGTAATGCAGGTCCTCTTGGTCAAGGGTGTCACGTTTACTGTCAAATAATGTCAGATGACAGCGTCAATTGGATGCAAGTGCCATTCGGACTTGGTGTGTACGGAAACAGCTCAAACCCAGGTGATGCAAACGGTTTTTGGCAAGGTTACGGTGTTGTTCCTGGTGGTATGCCAAACGAAGTTGGATGTGAAGTTGCCGTTCCCGTGCAGCCGCAAGTACCGTATTCTTACACAAGGCAGTGGACCTGGGCCGGTTCATTCGTGTGTTTCACTGCAATGCCAAACGCACAGCAACAAATTGGATTGACTGTTAAGGTTCCTCTTGAGTACGAAGACGGCGTAACCGGACCAGCGTTTGTAATGCGCGTGGACGGTGTATCCCAAGATCAACAGCTTGTGTACTCAAGCCGATCTGCTTGGGAAGTGCTTGCAACTGCGTCAACACGGTCAGTTGACAACAAAAGCGGAAATCTTGTTCGACCAATGGTTGACTCTCGTTTTCCAGATCTTGTTAAAGATTTGTT
>RGDM01000109.1 GCA_009918675.1 bacterium | reverse complement strand
CATCCACGAGGCGCATACGCTGTTGCCAGACCACCAACACCAATTCTGTCAGTTGTTCGGGACTTTCTCATTGACAGTAATTCGTTTTACAGGCTCTGGCACCTTCACTTTCCTCGCGATAAGGATGGCCACTGTATCTGGGCTGACTATGTCAGTTTCGTTCACTGGAATGATTCTGTTCTTCGGGAGAATGACTTACTGCGTCAGGTTGTGGCTGGATTGCTGGGGGATTTGCCAGATGAAGAAGGCCACGGTAAGGGCATTCAGCTTATGGATACAAACCATGTAAAAATCACTAAAATTGAACGGTTTTACATTGACCACAACAAACGATTGGTACTGACTGGACGTGATTAGCGGTGAGCGAGCGCAGCGAGCGCCCCTGGGAGACTTGAGGCGGATTCGTTAGTTCGTGGCGGATTCTGTTAGTTCGTGGCAAAAAAGTGACGGGTTTTTGATGTGGATCAGCAGATTGCCCAGAAACTTTGCCCAGAAACTGACAGACTGACAGTAGCTCCTGCCCAGACTGACAGTGGATTGCCAGACTGCCTGACAGTAGATTGTCCAGACAGTGGATGATGTAACTGACAGTAGATTGCCCAGAAACTGACAGTAGATTGCCCAGAACGCCCAGTGATTGACAGTAGCTCCCCAGACTGACAGTGGATTGCCCAGAAACTGACAGTAGCTCCCAAGCTCTGACAGTAGACTGCCTGCGCCTGTTCTGCTGGTATGACAAAAATTGACGGATTTTTGGCCACCCTGGAGTTAAGCAGCGTTGTCTATACACACGATTGTATAGCACCCTCAGCTCTAGCACCCTAGCTCAAATGGCAACAGCACCCCACATTGATGACTTTGCTAAAGCAGCAAACCGCTACCGTGCTCGTGTGTTTCGTTGGCGTGCGTACCGGTTTGATGTGAATTCACCACCAACACATGGGTTACCCTCGTTCTTCGTGGAAAACCCCCTGTTTGTCAAGGACAGGGAGGATAGGGAGCCATCAGACTTGGAGGTCTTTCGCCAACAGGAAGACCACCAGCGTGAGGAGTCACTATCAGCTCCTTCATCGGTGTCATCAGCGTCATCTGACCCTGTTACACCTGTTGGACGCCCAATCATTACAATTCCACCACCAACTCCGAAGAAGTTGCTGCCAATAACTTGGATTTGCGGCTCACCTAAACTCCGACTGGAAATCAACTTCAAAAAAGGGGGAACTACCAGAACTGAGGTTTGGTATGTTTCGAGAAACCCGCCAGTACAACAGCCAATACTTCGTCGGTCTGCGCGACTTGCTGCGAAACCGCGTGTGAACTACCGTGTGTAGAGCGAGCGTAGCGAGCAGATAGTGGTTAAATTGTGCTGATAACCCAAAATCAACCCAAATACAACAGTTTTGGTGAGCGGTGAACGAGCGAGCGGATGACAGTCAGTGGCCGGTGACAGTCAGTGGCCGGTAAAATTGACAGGATTTTGGCCACCCTGGAGTTAGGCAGCGTTGTCTATACACACGATTGTATAGCACCCTCAGCTCTAGCACCCTAGCTCAAATGGCAACAGCACCCCACATTGATAACTTTCGCCACCAGCATGAGGAGTCACTATCAGCGCACCCTCAAATGGACCAGAAATGGACCAGAATAAGCACGTTCGTAAACGGTAAACGGTATTACACGTGGTTAGAGTCGTCTTCAGCTCCTTTGTCTGTTTCGTCACAGCCACTACGTCGGTCTGCGCGACTTGCTGCGAAACCGCGTGTGAACTACCGTGGAGGAAAGTAGTAGTAGCGTTGTTGAACTACTGGCGAAATCAACCAACAATATCAAACCAAACCAACCCTTTTGGTCTATGTCCATGACCCTTTTGGTCTATGTCCATGACAATGGTCTATGTCCATGACAATGGTCTATGTCCATGACAGTCAGTGGCCGGTGACAGTCAGTGGCCGGTCAAAAAAAGTGACGGGGGTGGCGGGGGAGGAGAAGGAAGCATGGGCGTAGTGATATCTGGCCTTCTATCCAGCTTCAAGCTCCACCTTGTGTTCATTCACAAGCTGAAGAGTATGCGCGAGGGAAGGTGTCTAAGAGGACGACTACGACAGCTTAGTGCGGCGGTGGGGCACTAGGCATACTTTGGGGATGCGGATTGTTGGGCGTAGTGATTATTTAGGACGACTACGACAGGTTAGTGCGGCGGTGGAGCACTAATCGGGATGCGGCTTTATTATGTGGAGTACACCCTTAGGGGATCATCTCAGTCTGCGATGACCACGTACCAACCGTCGGACACTACTGAATTAGCTCAGCTGGTAGAGCGTCGGCCTTTTAAGCCGACAGTCATGGGTTCAATCCCCATATTCAGTGCTTTTGGCTAGCGAGCGTAGTGAGCGGATGGCGAACGTGAGCGGACGGCAAGCGTAGCGAGCCGCATACTGCGGTGTGACATACTGTCATGGTGGTGGGTGATGGAGGCGATGAAAACCAGCTAAAAAGTTGACGACCCATTTTGGCCTGGTCTGGGTCTGTGCCGATGATTATATACACGATTATATCAATCATCAACCAACATGAATCGCTTTGCTGCTTTCGCTTATGATTCAGATGAGGAGGAGGTTGTTGTGAAGCCTGTGCTTGTGCCTTCCAAGATTCAAGCAAAGGTGGCTGTGGCTGTGGCTGTGCCAGAGTTTTACTACCCCACACTCAAGGCTATGATGGATCACACAGAGTCATGGGGTGACTTGTGTGGTGATAGTGGGTCTATAGCATCATCGGTGACTCTCTCACCTGTTGATGAGATTCTCGCAAATCGCGAGAATGAGCGTCGGTGTGAATATGAGGAGGATCTCACACGCGGTGAGACTAGTTTGTGGGCTCAGTCTTGGTCTGCTAAGATTGAGGAGGTGATGCCCACATATTTTAAGCTCTTCGAGCTTGACAACTATGAATATGCCGACGCAATGACCTGGTTGTACGACCAGGGCTGGCATATTGATGTGGAAGAGCGCGACTTTGTTCGCGCGTGGCCAGCGAGCCTTCCACCACGGGTTTGGATCGCACCAATCCGTGAGTTCTGCTGCGGTGACTCGTCTCCTTGTAAGAAGGAGAAGGCATCAGCAAAGCCTGTCAAGCTCGTTCAGCGATTCTGCCGCGAGCGCGGTGGCGGAGTTCATTGCGGCTATGAAGGGTGCCGGTTTATTCACGAGGACAC
>RGDM01000108.1 GCA_009918675.1 bacterium | reverse complement strand
ATCGAAAGTAAATTGAAAAGTTGGAAACCCTTCTAAAAGTTCAGGATGAACTGCGTTCGCCTTGCTTGCATTGAGCTCAGCTCTTCGATACGTCTTGAGAAAATTCAATGGTGACTCAACTGGCCGCACCGAGGAGTGCAGATCATGAAATTTATGTCGTGTTGTTTGTTTTTGGCAGTATTCCTGTCTGCCTGCGGTGATCTGCAAAATTCGAGCCGTGTGTCTATTGCGGGCGGAAGAACTCCCGATTCCTCCTCTCCCTCAATCATTACGCAGTCGGTGGTTGCAATTGCAAGCAACTCTGAATTTTATGCGAAAGTTACTAATCCGAGTTCGGCTGATTGCAGTGGTTGTACCGAGTTGTTTGACAGGCAAATGAACGTTGTGGTTTTTGCAGCATCAATGAAAGATGCATTGAAAGACCCTGCCAATCACGTTCGCCAAATTGTTGGATTCGAACGTCATCCCGAGTTTCCTGTCATTAAAGTGAATGCGAATGGTTACGTCATTACGAGTAGCCCTTACGTCGAAAATCCAGAAAAATGGATGGCGGGAAATCCTAATGTTCCGCCAAACGATCTGGCCATTTTGAAATTTGCGGGTGGCTTGCCGCATGGATATCGTCCGGCCGTGTTTACAGAAGCAAATGCCGCTGATCCATTGTTTGTGACGCTCGCGGGCTTTGGTCTTATTGAGGTCATGAACGCTCCTGACACCGGTGTGTTGCGTTATGTAAATGAAATTAATGTTCATCCGAGAGATGAACAAATTAAATCACGCCGTTTTCTCGCTGTAGCCAACACCGTGGACGTGAGGTACATCACCAGGCAGAACCCTGCCCGTGGTGCTTGCCCTGGTGATTCGGGTGGTCCGGCAATTGTAGAGACGAACAATTCTTTTTCGGTTTTGGGTATTCTTTCTCTGGGAGAAAGTGGCAAATTCGATCGCACAGCGCAGATTTCCTATTGCCTTGCCCATGAACCAGGAAAATCATCGACGCCAGGAAATCTTTATACCGACCTTCGCCCTTATTATAATTGGATTTCCACGGCATCCGAGCGATTTTCGCGCAACCCAAATTCACTCTAGCCGATTTTGACATTTTGATTTTCACCAGACAACAATGAAATTTATAGTGCTCCAGTCCATAAATTCCAGAGCATGGGAATTTGTTTCGGAGAGGGGGCTTGTTGTTATGGTTGCTGCATTTTCGCGTCTATTGATGTTTATTTTTTTCATTGCAACAGCCGCGCTTGGCACATCGTGCAAAGGCAAAGAATCGCACGGCAGTGGCCCACAAAACGGCAACCAAATAACCTACTCCAACGTTTACGTGGCGATTTCTGCCAAGTCCTCTGCGAGCTTTGTCGCAGATCTTGCGGTCCGCGAAGCCGCGGAAGGCCAGCCCTGCCACTACGGCGTGACCCAAACCATTCAGGGCGACGGAACTTGCCTGACGCCAAAATCTGTCTCACTCTGGGCGACCAGCGTCTCGCTGGGAAACAGTCAGATGACCACAGGTAACAAATATGAGACTGCGGCTGACCGAATTCTTGGCGGTGGCAGCGGATTTATGAAGGACGGCTATTTCGTCGGCGCAGCATTCGACAGCACGACTCTTTCGGCCTTGCGCGGGAGCGACAATCTTTGGAACACTTACGCGAAACAAAAAACTTATGATCAAGCGAACATCAACTTTGCATGGATCAATTTCGTCGTCGATTTTAAAGGCAGCACATGGGAGTACTTGGTTTCGTTCGCAGAGCAGCCGGTCTCCAATTATGATTGGCTGGAAGCGTGCTACGGGAAGGCATGGCTTGATCTTGCAACGACGCGCTCAATCACACTCTCAGGAATGACCTTCAAGACGGGCGACATGATGATCTGCAAGCGCACAAGTGCATCCCAGCCCTGTAAAGCGGCAGAGTTCAAATGGATTGACCCCAATGACGGAAGTCTAAAGGACACGCGTCCGAGCCAGCCTCGACAGGTCTCTTCTGCGTCGCAGTTGAAGCGTCAGTGCATCACGCCTGCATCCAATGGCGCACCGCCGGATGCCCAATTCGACTTGCCTGCACTCACTGCAAAGCTCACAGCCTCAGCTAAACTCTACGGAGATCTTTCGCATGGCTCGACAAGCCAAAGTAATCCGGCAGAGAAGCCAGTCCGTTTCAGTGAAGCCGAGTGGAAATCTCGCTCGAATAAAACTCCTTTTACCGTTTATTTTTATGAAAAAGATGGTCAAAAACTCTCAGGCGACAAACTCGATTTAGCCCTCAAGCTCGACTTCACAAACCACATCTTCCTCGACGGAATTACTGATCTTGCAACGGCCAGCGAGGCTTCTGTTTTGAAGGCCATCACAACCAAGCAGTTTTTTGCGATGGACAAACTTGGCATCGATAAAATGGGTGGCGTAGAGACCGGGCTGAAATCAGATCTGGACGTTAAAGTGTCGAACACAACCAATCCGGATGAAGTCTTCACAGGACCAGTTGCTGGCGCCAAGGCACAGCCGGTTTCGCTGCGATGAAGCTGAAATCTGAATTTGTAAAGAAAGTTTGAGCAGACGGCTGGCTTTCCCTAGTTAATATCAATATTATTCAGTGCTTAAATCTTAATCCGGGTGGTGCGACTTGCTTAAGAATTGACGGGTTTTTACCGATACGACCCTCATGGGGAGTCGTAAGGTACTGATCATTCTTTCGATAACAACGTCTGGCTGCGGTGCGCAACCCGGCCAGAGTTTGATTTGTTCAAAAACAAAATCAATTCCGATGGCAGAGGGTGCAGTAAGCAATTCACTGAGCCGTGGGACGATGCCTGCCGGCTGGGGCGGTGTTTTAGACCTTGTTGATGATGCTGCTGCACCTGAAACTTCGCGTCGGGATCGCTGCACAGTGCAAATGGATTATGTTCCTGTGGCGACTGGTGAAGCCGAGGATGTGTTCAAAATCGCATTCTGGACTGCAGAACACTGTATTAAATTTTCCAAAGCACAATTGGCCGAACTGAATTTATTTGATGCTGAAAAGAAGAAGTATTTACGATTCCAGATTCAGCTCAATGAACTTGAACGCACCAAGCGTGGCCGCGAGATTTTTGCGCTCAATGCTCCTGACAAAGCGAGTGACTTTGAAGCTGCTGTGACGCGTCCTGATAAAGGGCTTATTGAGCGTGGAACACCTTCGTGCAAAAGCGATTCAGCAGCTTATTTGACTGCGAATCCAGGCAAAGGGGTGGTTTGTAGTACCGTGCTAGATTTGGCTC
>RGDM01000107.1 GCA_009918675.1 bacterium | reverse complement strand
TTTATAATCGGCAAACAAGAATTTCCGCTGGCAGAAACACTGACAACATAGCTATCTTCTGCACTGTAATCAACTGAATGCGCAGGATTTTTTCTACCGCAAAAGCTTGACCAATCTGCGCATTGATCAACTTAGTCAAGATCAAGTCATTTCTTTCCAGCGCTATGTGCAGGCCAAGGGCATGAGCGAAACAGAAGCCTCCAATTATCTGTTGCAGAAGGGACTATCCCGCGCCGAAGTGGACAAACTGCGCAAACGATCCGGAGGCTTGAGCAATACCAACGCGGGTTCGGTGGCCGGGAATTTCGAGATGATGGATCAGTACTTCAAGCTCAGGGATTCCCTGCAGGCCCTCGCAGTGGATACGGCTTATCCCAAAGTCGTGAAGGACCATGCACTCATCCGGGCCAAACAAGTTCCGGATTCGGTGATCTTCGGCTCGGAATTGTTTGCAGGGGCCAGGCTCCGCTTTAATTTGGAGGGGCAGATGGTCCCGCCCTTGGATTATCGGGTCGGACCGGGAGATGTGTTAAGCATTTTGATTTACGGATTTCAGGAAGCCAGTTTTGAACTCAAGGTCCAGGCCAACGGCAAAATCACCATGCCCTACGCAGGCCTGATCACGGTAGCAGGACTGACCTTGGATCAAGTTTCCGAAAAGCTCAAACAAAATCTTCAGACCAATGGATACAGCAAATTAGCTACAGGGCAGACCAAACTCCATGTGGGCATGGCGGACTTTCGTCAAATTCAGGTGACCATGGTGGGTTCCACCCAACCCGGGAATTTCATGGTTCCCTCGGTGGCCAAATTGTTTCACGTCATGCATGTGGCAGGTGGTCCTTCCAGCCGTTCAACGTACCGTAATGTGGAATTGTGGCGCAACGGGAAATTGTTGACGACGGTGGATTTGTACAAATTATTAAGCGGTGGTGACTTTGAGGGCAATATCAACCTTCAGGATCATGATGTGGTTTATTTTCCCCCTTACTTTCGAAGGATCATGGTTCGAGGAGAAATCCGCAGACCTGCCCTGTTCGAGACCAAGGTTGGCGAGAAGTTCCGCGACATCCTTGCCCATGCCGGAGGCTTCACGGCTTTTGCGTACACCAAACGTGTTTGGGTCGAGAGGGTGATGGACGGTGAAATGCGATACCTCACCTTCGAAGGGGATAGCCTCATGGGTTTTGAACCTCAAGACGGGGATATCATCACCGTTCAATCGATTTCCGAAAAGAAGAAGGGGTTGATTCAGCTATCAGGTGCCGTCAAGAGACCGGGTGACTATGCCCATTATTCGGGAATGAGGCTCAGTCATTTGTTATTGCAAGCTGAAGCCCTGGAGCCTACAGCTATTTTGAGCAGAGCCATGATTGTGCACAGGACCCCTGATGGCATTCGTCGACATCAACATTTTGATTTGGATTCGGTCAAGACAGGTTTGCTTGATCCAGACTTATTGGATGGGGATTCGGTGATTGTGGGCTCCGTCATTGATTTTTACCCTCGATTGCCGGTGCGCGTTATGGGAGAGGTACACAAAGAAATTAGCATCCCATGGGGTCCTGGGATGACTGCCCAGGATGCGGTATTCATGGCAGGGGGATTCAAACCGGGTTTCGCCGTGGATCAATGGATCAAGATAGCCAGACGTGTTGAACTGGATTCACTGGATGGCCAATGGGAAATTGCCAAGGTGATTCGGGAGGCCACCGACTCTTTGTTAATGGTTCGTGCTTCTGAAACCTTGCTCGAAGAAGGGGATGTGGTCATGGTGTATCGAGATCCAACGTACCTTCCTTTGGCGATGGTTCGGGTAGAGGGTTCCTTCAATTCTCCTGGTTTGTTTCCTGTACGGACCAAATCCGAAAAGATCAAGGATTTGATAGGGAGAGCAGGGGGCTTTAATCCATTTGCTGACAAACGCTCTTTGATGTTGATTCGTAACCATGAAATTCCGATGGTCGATCTTCAAGAGGATGCAAGAGCCAACGATGCCATCGATATCTCTGCCATGGAAAGCACGGGGAAGGCCCGTGTTGTTCGTACCGACACCATTGCCTTGGATTGGAACACACTTAATTCCGGGGGAAAGAAAGGTAATTTCCTGCTTAAAGATGGTGATCGCTTGGTGGTTGACGAGAAATCTGAAATTGTACTGGTCCAAGGGTCGGTCAACAGCCAAGTGATGTTGAACTACGGAGGACATCGAATGCGTACCTATTTGGCCGGGGCCGGAGGTTTGAGCGAGTCAGGCGATCCATCTCGAATATATGTGCGAAGGACGAACGGCAAAATGGCCTCCACCAAACGTGTGTTAGGAATCATAACCCGTTACCCCAAAGTTTACCCGGGTGATATGGTGGTGGTCCCCATCAAGGCCCCCAAAGATGACCAAGACCAAGGGTTTGACAGCGGTAAATGGATGGCGATCTCAGGCGTCTTGATGTCCATGGCCACCATGGCCACCGTGGTCATCAACAGCTTCAAATAGTTCGGGTTAACGAACTTGTTTGCTCCGAACGGTACCCCATCGGCGATTGAATTCAGGCACTGCCCAACCCAGCAGGCCCAAGTTAGGATGCACATAGAATTCAGTCAAACGGCCTTGCTCGAAAGGATCCTCTTCGACCACCATGCGCCGGACATCGGACCATTCGGTTGAATCCGAGGTCTGCAAGGGGCCTATCGATTCCAACCGCATAAAGGGTCCTCCTAAGGCCCCGGATTGGATGGGCCAAGAACTCCCCACAAATTCAGGATAATAATAGAAACGCGTTCGGGACCGAACGCTGTTGTTGCTATTCAAAACAACCTTGGTGGCCGAATAGCAAGGCAATCCATTCTCGTTATCGAAGCAATACGGACCGCCTTCCACCTCGATGAGGTAATTGTAACCGTAGAACAGGGATCGATATTGCACCGTCAATCGCTCCCTTAAATTCAGGGTGTCGCGAGAGCCCGGGTGCAACACCACCAGCGTGTCCATCTTGCGACTGGTAACATAGACCGAATCCACAAAGCTGGTCCCGGGTAAAGTAAGTATCCAGTAGGACCCCGGCTTGAAATCAAACATGTTGCGCAGGGGCGCAGGAATCCAAAGGTTGGGCTGTGGCTCAACCTTTTCTTTTTGGCAGGAATTTCCCCCCACCGCGAGGGCCATCAACCCTGCCATCGCAAGGGGACGCAGGGTATGCAAAGCCTTAGTAATCATGATAAAAATTATCGATCCTGGTGAGGAGCGTGAGGTTGAACCCTAGGCTGCGCTGACCGTACAGACCCTGAGCCCAGGCGTTGGTGG
>RGDM01000106.1 GCA_009918675.1 bacterium | reverse complement strand
CTGTTTGTTCAACCGCAGTTGCCATTCTATTATTGTAGCAACTCTTTCTTTATGTTTATCTGAACTAACAGTGAAACTAACAGTTGGTTGCTGTGTGCCGTGAAAAGTTGACTATGGTTGTGGGGGTGTCTTTAAACCCTCCAGGACTCACACTTCACACTTCGCAATTCACAATACAATGAACCCCTCCAGTATCGCACCCCATCCTCAGGATGTTGAAAGACTCCAACATTTAGTTGGCGTTTGGCAAAAATTAGGATTCGCAGTGGATGTGTTATTACCCACTGTTAGTACGTCTGTTCAGTTCAGATACAACAGTGGTCACATTATTGATTTCAATCTTCCAATACTGTCGTGGAAAAAACGGCTTGAAGAGGTGTCTCGGGAGATGGTGTTGCTTACAGTTGTTAATATCTTCCACGCAATTCTTGATGAGTTATGGGCTTTTTCAAACATATTAGAAGATGAGCACATATCAGATGATCATGTCACTGTTTTCAAAAAGATTATTTGTCAGGTTCTTGATTTGCCCGTTGTTCGTGAGGTTCAGATTGAAGCACATTGGTATCAATGTTCTTTAATCTGTTACTGTTTGTCCATACTGTTTACGGATATTGATTATTATGAAATTATTACTGAAGGGATTACCATATTCCTCGTTGAACTTCACAAAGAATTTACTAGACGTCGCAAGGCTTGGAAAAAGTGTTTACGCCAGCGCCAACGAGCTCTTGGATTGTCAAAGGAATCCTTGACATCTTCTGTTTGGACTCCTCGGCGGTTGGAACGATGGTTGGCACTGGCAAACGGGGATTCCAAAATGGAAGAGTTCATTTTTAAAGGTTGTGAAATTGACAGTGTTGGTGTTGGGGTTGGTGTTGAGGTTGCGTGAAGGTTGCGTGAGAACTAACAGTTAATTGCTTGTGGTGATTAGTGTTTGCGACTGCGATTTCTGCGACCCCTGTTTGTTTTCTGAGACTTTTTGGTACGTTTGCCACCTCTTCTACGTTTTATACTATTGATGTCCATAACATCAACTGCTTTGATTAACGTACTAATTAACGCTAATTCATTTGGAAAAAATTTTGACTCACGTTCTAGTTTGACCCGAAAATGTCCCATTAATGTTGTTTTTCTGTCGTTGCTATTAATCATAACATCCCCCCATCCAATTTCTTTATCAATATATTCAGCCCAAGCATTATTTTGAAGCAAAATTGCTAAATTATTGTTATCAATGATGTCAAGTTGTTCCTTAAGAAATCCGCGATTTAATCCGTTAGCTTCCATATCCCTAATTATCCAAACAGATTCTCTTAACAGTTGTCGTCCGTTTGTTACAAAAGATTCTTAATGTTTCTGTTAGAGATGTGTAATTGTGCTAAAAAAATGGGTGGTGGTCCCACACCTGCTCCTCCTGCTCCTCCTCATCGTAGGTTTCACGCGGCGGCTGCGCCGCCGTCGGCGCCTGCGGCGCCGGTACAGACGTTTCCTGAGAACGCAGAACCCACTGTTTGGGGTCCTCCCGTTTGGAAGGCTCTTCACATTGCTGCCCAGTTTTCGGGAACTGTCAATCATATTTCACCCTGGCGTTTGGTTGTGGAGGCTATGAAAACAGGTCTTCCTTGTTCCGACTGTCGTGAACATTTCAATGCCAGGGTTGCTCAGGTTCCTCTTCGGTTTAACAATATGTTCACTGGGTTCAGACATAACCGTGTAGCTGTTCGGACTACTGTTATTAATTGGACTACGAATCTTCACAATTTCGTTAATACTGCGAATGGAAAACCTTCTTGGACAGTTCAAGAAGTGGCAACAGCATATGGAGGTGATAGAGCTTCGCGAATTGTTGAAGCCAGGGATGCTTTGGAAACTGTCAATGGAATTTTGGGTGATAATTTATATCAAGCCCTCCGAAGTTTGTTAGACCTCCTCGGAAACTAACAGTAATTGCTTGATTGATTGTGTTTGGTTGTGTTTGGTTGCTAAAAGGTTGTGTGGAAACTAACAGTAATTGCTGAATTGATTGTGTTTGGTTGTGTGGGGGTCGCAAAAAGTTGACACCGGCTGGTGTGGGAACTGGCTATGTAGGATTCTCTAGCAAGCAACAACCACAACACACTACACACGATGGCATTGTCATTCTATGTTCGTTTCCATCTCATTGGTGATGATTATTTTACGCATATATTGTGTCGGGATAGTATAGTTCGTAGTGTGACTTCACTTTCATTGGAGCCACAATACGAAAAGGATGTATTGTATTTTACTGAAGAAGATGCTAAGAAGGTTGCTGAAATGTTTGCGCCGTTTGCCGCTTCCAAGGAAGCAGAAGAGTTTGCTCAACACCACGGTCTTGTTGAGCTGGCTCACATACTGTTTAAGACCCCAAACAGTGGTGTTGTTGGTAGTGGTGGGGGTGCCAGTAGTGGTGGGGGTGCTGTACAACCTGTTCCTGTTGTTGAGGAGAGAGCAGTGGCAGTGGCAGAAGGTGGTGGAGAAGGTGGAGAAGGTGGAGAAGGTGGAGAAGGTGAAGGTGGTGAAGGTGGAGAAGATGGAGCAGTGGGTGGTGGAGGGGTAGCAACGCCGGCTCCGCCGGCGGCACTGACAATGCCAGTGTCAATCAACCAGATGTGGACAGTTAGTGTTAGTGAAGCGTTGGGTGCCAAGCCACTGGCACAGCCCTCCGATGTAACTGACGAAACTGTCTCCACTGTGATGCGCAGTCTTCACAAGAAACTGTTTCCTTCTTCCAGGTAAATTGAAAACTAACACTGTATTAGAACCAAAACAAAACAAACATGGCAAAACCAGGTAACGCTATGTATGCTAATTTTACACGAAATTCTCCAACTTTTGATGAAATGTACAGTGGAAAATTTGCTCGTAAGTCTCCACGATTTACTCATCGTAGGCGTCGGTTTTCAGCATCCAATATTCCACGAATTCGTCCACCATTGAATGCTCATCCACAGTTACGTCGGACACTGCGTCGGTCAAAGAGACTTGCTGAAAACCCTGGACGAATTAGCTATAAAAGCATGTTAACTCGGTATGCTAGCAAAAGGCCAAAAACGCGTAAGCATCGCAATAAATCGCATGGAAACTAACAGAAATCGCATGGGAAACGTATGAAACTAACAGAAAACTAACAGAATCAGTCAGTGATTGATTATGTTTGTTTTGAGGGTTGTGTGAGGTCACCGGATTGTCACCGGATTGTTAGTTTGGTCGTTTACTGGCGGCGGCTGTGGCGGCGTCGGCGGTGGCTACGGCGGCGGTGGCTACGGACTTTCCGGGTGGAAGCCTTGCGATGGCTTCGGCGACTGCGGCGGCTGCGCCGCCGGCGACCACCTGATAAAGAGGCAACAGGGACTGCGCCAGATCCAGAGCTGGGTGCTTTCATTGCGTTCATTTTCT
>RGDM01000105.1 GCA_009918675.1 bacterium | reverse complement strand
GGTGGGCACCGTTACACCCCTTCCACACCAACCTTCCCCACCAATAGTATCAGCGACTTACACGACATCCCATTATCCCGAACATATATCTAGGTGGTAATGATGTAGAGAGCAGGGAGTAGCGCGAGTGGAGCTCTCCCCAGTGGAGGCAGGCGGCAAGCAGTAGGTAGCCACAGCAGACGCGGAAGTAGCCAGTTTTGAGTGAGTACCGAACACCCCATAGGTGAAGATACCGGTCGTGGTGACCGATATCCCGATCTTATAGAACAACAACGGAGGAACGTTAGTTATGAGCAAGATGAGTCAGAAAGAAGCAGTCTATGGTGCAGTCGTCAACGTCAAGGGAACTACCGAGTTCTCGAGTGCAGTCGAGATGTCCCGTGAGGAGCGGGCCATGGTGAACCAGATCCTGTTCGAGGGGTTCCGCGGTGGAGCTATCGAGCTCGATACGGAGTTCACCGACCAGCAGCTGAAGGCCTATGTCTCTGGCCTGCAGAGCAACTGGCTCCGAAAGGACAAGCGGCTGAACGGTGGGGTCGCATATGTGGCTAAGAACCCTGGCTCTCGCTCTGGTTCTGGTGATCCGCAGCTCAAGGCTCTTCGAGCCCTGCTCGGAACGCTCACCGACGTCACTGACCGGGCTGAGGTCCAGGCCCACATCGATGCCCGGGTCGCCGAGATCGCTCGGTCCAAGCAGCCGACGATCGACCTCAGTGCTCTGCCCCCGGAGCTCGCTGCCAAGTTTGCTCCGACGGCAACGTCTGGCGAGTGAGTTGGTTGTTGGGTCGCGAGCCCGGCTGATATAGAGAGGTCCACGTGTGTCTATGAGGGACGTGCGTGGACTTCTCTTTTCTGCGCGGTCGACTTTTCCCCGAGATTATATCCGCTGGAATCGAGGAGGATTTAGACCTATGAAGATCTACTGCCGCCACTGCAATGTCTATATTGGTATGGACGACGAGTACACGGTGGGCGACCCGTACATCTTCACCTGCACCTCCTGCGGCAAGCACAGCGAGGAGAAGACCACTATGGAGGCTCTGATCGACATCATCTACTGCTCTAGGAGCTGCTACGCTTGCGGGTCCCCCGACGTGTACGTCCATCGCTACGACCCCGTCACTGTCAGGTGCAACTCCTGCAGCTCCTGGATCCGCTATAATTCGAGTTCGAATCCCAAGGTTGGGGAGTTCGAGCTGTAAACCTATAACGAAAGGATGAGGTGGCACTATGTCTTCTATGAAGAAGATCACCCTGAAGATTAAGCGCCCAAGGATTAGACCCAGGGTGGAACCATTGCCCAGCAAGGTCCACCCCCTGAAGAAGGACCGGGTCAAGCACAAGAAGACGTTTGAGCTCTCTTGCGAGGAGGAGTGATATGGAGTACTTGGGTATGACGTTCGTGAAGCATACGTGCGAGAGGTGCGAAGCTCTCTTTCTGAGGCTCAAGGGTTACGATGTCAAGACCTGCGGCAGGTGCGACGCAGACTCCTTGGCCGAGAAGCGAGAGAGGGGCGTAGATGAGGACGTAGCGCAGCACATCGCGGCATGCGCAGAGACCAACTCATAAAGGGGCGAGAGTCGAGTGATGCCGAAGTATGCTGTCCGAGTGAAGCAGACCATCTATTCCGTGAGGTACATAAAGGCCAAATCCAAGAGGGGAGCGGCAGAGATCTACGGCGGGGTCTCAAAGCGCAAGTCCATGTCTGAAGTGGAGTACGACTACAAAAATATTGAGTTCAACGAGGAAGTTCTCAACATCAAGAAGGTGAAGTGATCATGCCCAAGTATAGAATCATCGTGGAGTTTGAGTCGAATGAGGCCGTCCCGTACAACGAGATGAATAATGCGACGGTGGCGTGCTCTGTGCAGGTCGAGGACTTGGGGAACATCGTGGACCTATACTGGGCTGAGTCGTGCAAGGAGTGCAACTCGTTCTCCAATGAGATTCAAGGCTGCGACGAGTGCGCGGACAGGAAGATCTAATCCACCTTTTTGAGGGGTATAATCTGAGCGACCTTGCGAGACCTGCTGCGCTTGCGCTTCTTCTTGAATAATCTCTTCCAATTGCTTTCCTTTAAGAGGCTCGCGCACACATCTGCTGCCAGTATCACTAAGAACCATTTCAACCATTCCATGGGTAATTTATACCGACACGATAAAAACACGTGGGATAGTAGTGTATTTTGAGTTAATATAGTGATTGAGAACCTCTTAAGTCGAGGAGAAAAATGAAGTCAAGACTCACGAAAGTTATCTTCAAAGATGGTACCACCGTCGATCCCAGAGAAGCAGCTCGCATGATCGGTCTCGAAGAGAAGTCCGGTGATGATCTTATGGGCATGTTTAACGATAATCCGAACTTTAAATCCTACATCTACTGGAGTATTGTCAGCAAAACATTCTTCCTGTCCGGTTTGTCCGCCAGCTGGTATATGGTTCCAGTGAAGAGGATCAACTCGATGAAGTTCGAGCTCGCCGATTAAAAACTGAATATAACAACCAAACAGGAGAAAATGATGTCATACAAGTCCAACAGTGATTATATGTATAATGAGGCGTGTCCAGGTTGCAATCTAGTGCTGGATTGCGAGTGCGATCTCAATTCTCTACCGCAAGAACTGAGACAAATTCCGAAGTGCACTTCCCACCACAACGCATGTGCGTGCCGCGAGTGGCATGTGAGACTATTGGAGCTCGAGAATGAAGCGCTGAGAGCGGAGATCAGCAGCTTAAAATCTAATGTCTGCAAGAGTTGCGGCGGCACCGGAATCAAGCGAGATCCCGTATTGCTCAGAGAAACTAAATGCGGCGAGTGCAGCCGCGAAGTGAGAGAAGAGCAGATACATTTCTCTTATCTTCCCTAAAGGATCAACATGGAAGACAAGGCATCAGAGGCAGCGCCACTAATCTTGATGGCTATCATGCTGATCATCACTATCTGTCTAGCGCCCAACATCCCAGACGACAACGACGAAGATAAATAGTTCTAAAAACCGAATCTATTATTCCAAGTAACGGGAGGCTCTAATGAGCAACAGCAACAAAGCAGAACAGGTTAATGACATTCTCAGCAACAAGGGTATTTCTTCTTCTTGGAAGGTTGGGTCAGACGCGGAAGCAATCTCTTTCGTGACAGATGTAATAGAGACCGAGTGCGCTCTCGGAGACGAGAAGTGGGACGAAGCGATCCCTCTCTTCAAGAGACACGTAAAGTCATATACTAGATTCATGGAAGAGCTGCAGCAGCGCAATTACAACAGCGAAGCAACCGAGTGAGGGTCAGCGAATGGTGAAGATCAAGATTAAGTCCGGCATTTGGTCAGGGTCCGAAGCAAAAGTTCTAAACTCTATTGGAGATGAAAATCTGCTGGTGCAGCTGTATAATCACAAGAAAATTAGGGTGAACGTGAAAGAGGTTGAGGTTATTCCAAGACCTAAAGTTGTACTAGCCACCAGATTTATTGGCGCGCTGGACTTCTCCAACCCGTACACTGAAGAGGAATAAC
>RGDM01000104.1 GCA_009918675.1 bacterium | reverse complement strand
TTCCAAATCCTTGGGTGTGGGATCGGGTCTTTACGGATCACTTGTATTTGTGATTCTTGCCATATTTATAGCAGGACTTGTAATTGGTAGAACACCGGAGTACCTTGGAAAAAAAATTGAGGCCGCAGAGATTCGGCTTGCGGTTGTCGGTGTTCTTCTGCCTAGTGTGCTCATACTTGTCTTTTCATCATTGGCAGCAGTTCTTCCTTCTGCGCTCAAGAGCTTGAGTCACACCGGCGCTCATGGGCTCACAGAAATTCTCTACGCGTTTTCGTCGTCCGCGGGAAACAATGGAAGTGCTTTTGCGGGACTCAACGCGAACACAATATTCTATAACGTCACACTTGCCGTCTGCATGTTCGTTGGACGATTTGGTGTCATTGTCCCGGTATTGGCGCTTGCAGGGCATTTGAGCCGCAAAGCAGCAGTACCCGAATCGGCCGGCACATTTCCCGTGTCGGGAGTTCTCTTCGCATCGTTGCTTGGAGGTGTTGTCCTTATTGTGGGTGCATTAACCTTTTTTCCTGCACTTGCATTAGGCCCCATTGTGGAACACCTGCAATTTTTAGGAAAATAAAGAGGAGAAAACTATGAGTATAAAGAGCGAGAATATAAGAAGCATCACGTTCAGTCGGTCAATATTATGGGATTCGCTGGCGGATTCCTTTGTCAAGCTGAGCCCAGTTCACCAGTTCAAGAATCCTGTCATGTTTGTGGTGCTCGTCAGCTCAATTGTATGCACGTTTGTAACACTAGGTGACTTGATAGGGCATCGCCCTATTTCTTTCAATTTACAGGTGACTCTGTGGCTATGGATAACCATTCTATTTGCAAATTTCGCGGAGGCTCTGGCGGAAGGTCGCGGAAAAGCACAAGCAGAAAGCTTGAGAAAAACGCGACAGGATGTGATGGCGACTCGCAAATCAAATGATCGCACAGAGTTGGTTTCTTCAAAAGATTTGGTGCCAGGCGACATTGTTATTTGTGAAGCTGGAGCAGTTATTCCCCTTGATGGCGAAGTGATTGAGGGCGTCGCCAGTGTCGACGAATCCGCAATCACGGGTGAGTCTGCTCCGGTGATTCGTGAAAGCGGTGGCGACCGGAGCGCTGTCACTGGTGGAACGCGAGTGGCTAGTGATAGGCTAATCATTCGAATCACTGCCGCTCATGGCGAAGCTTTTCTTGATCGCATGATTGCAATGGTGGAAGGGGCAGCGCGCAAACCCACTCCAAACGAAGTTGCGCTCGGAATTCTTCTTGTTGCTCTCACAGGCGTTTTTCTTCTCGCCGTCAGTACACTCAAAGGATTCGCCCTTTACAGCGAGCGAGCCAGCGGCATCACCGAAGGCTCAACAACAAGTATTCCTATGCTTACAGCACTTCTCGTTTGCCTCATCCCAACCACAATTGGCGGCCTTTTGTCGGCCATTGGCATTAGTGGTATCGACAGACTCATTCGAAAGAATGTTATGGCGATGAGCGGGAAAGCGGTGGAAGCAGCGGGCGATGTTGATGTTCTTTTGCTAGACAAAACGGGAACTATTACCCATGGAAATCGCAGAGCGTCACAGTTTGTTCCGCTTCAAAACGTGAAAGAAAAGGAGCTTGCCTTTGCCGCTTGGCAGGCGTCACTTGCAGACGAAACTCCAGAAGGACGCTCAATTGTTGCACTTGCCGAAGAGCTGTTCTTTTTCAACCGCAGCGATGCACCGCCGCAGGCAACATTTATTCCATTTTCGGCTCAGAGTCGGATGAGTGGCGTGAGCTTTGAGAACAATGTTGTCTACAAAGGGGCAGTTGATGCCGTTCGAGTTGTTGCTGACAAGTCCGGAGTGGAAGCGCAGACAGAGGTTATGGATTTGGGAAATGACGTTGCAAGACAAGGAGCCACGCCTCTTGCAGTTGTGCATAACGGAATCATTCTTGGAATTGTAGTTTTGAAAGATATTGTAAAAGAAGGAATTCGAGAACGTTTCGTTCAACTCCGAAAAATGGGAATCCGCACTGTGATGATTACGGGCGACAACCCGCTAACAGCCGCATCGATTGCAGCCGAGGCAGGAGTTGATGACTTTGTCGCTCAAGCAACGCCCGAAACCAAACTGAAGCGCATTCGAGCGGAGCAGAGTGAGGGGCATATGGTAGGTATGATTGGTGATGGAACCAATGACGCCCCAGCCCTTGCTCAAGCGGATATTGGCGTCGCAATGAACACCGGAACACAGGCCGCACGCGAAGCGGGAAACATGATCGATCTCGACAGCGACCCAACAAAGCTCATTGAAATTGTAGAAACAGGTAAACAGCTTCTCATGACGCGCGGCGCGCTCACAACCTTCAGCATTGCAAACGACGTGGCAAAGTACTTTGCCATAATTCCTGCAATGTTTGCTACACTCTACGTTGAATCTGGTGACGACAAATTAAATGGGCCACTCGCAACGCTGAACGTCATGAAGCTCGGTTCACCGCAGAGCGCAATTTTAAGTGCCGTGATCTTCAACGCCATTATCATCATCCTATTGGTCCCGTTGGCTCTTCGGGGAGTTACATATCGTCCTCTTGGCGCGGCCGCAATTTTGCGTCGTAATCTTATTATCTATGGTCTTGGTGGAGTTGTTGCTCCGTTCATTGGAATTAAGATTATCGACATCGTTATCACCGCATTGCGGTTGGTCTAGGACTGGAGGCCCATATGATAAAGAATCATCTACTTACATCAATTAAAATGCTCGCCATGTTTTCGTTTTTTTGCGGCGTTTTGTATCCCATTTTTGTATTGATCGTTGCAGAAAAACTGTTTCCAATTCAGGCTCGCGGAAGTCTCATCTTCAAGGGAGATGGTCAGATTGTTGGCTCGCGACTCATAGGTCAGAAGTTTGTAAGTGACGCCTTCTTTCACGGACGTCCTTCTCTGAGTGATTACGGAACCGTTCCTTCAGCAGCATCAAATACGTCGCCAGCATCTTCAAACTTTAAGTTTGTCATAGAAGCTCGAGCGAAGGCTTTGGATGAAAGAGCAAATACGCAGAGCGATCTCACAATGGCATCAGGAAGTGGTCTCGATCCGCACATCACTGTTGCAGCAGCTCTCTCACAAGCAGGACGTATTGCCGCCGCTCGGAGCCTTCCCGAAGCCACGGTGCGAACTCTTGTTGAGCAAAGAGCTGTTGCTTCAAATCCCTTTAATAAAAACTTTCGCCTTGTGAATGTACTTGAACTGAATCTGGATCTCGAAGGAGACCACAGACAATGAACGATGAACCACAACGACCGAGTCCGGACGAACTGCTACGAGCCATCGGTTCTGCTGCTGAGGGTCGCGGACATCTGCGCGTTTTCATCGGGATGGCGGCTGGAGTTGGAAAAACGTACGCGATGCTTCAGTCTGCGCATCGCCTGCAAAAAAAGGGAACCAGGGTGCTTGTCGGTGTTGTTGAGACTCATGGCAGAAAAGACACCGAGGCTCTTCTTAAAGGGCTCCAGATACTCCCTCAAGCTGAAATCGAA
>RGDM01000103.1 GCA_009918675.1 bacterium | reverse complement strand
CGTGCGGGGCGACAAGGCATCAGAGGCCGCCGATGCACCGGCACCCGGCAGCCCCAGCGGGCAGGGGCGCGACTGGCTGGCCGTGCAATTGCAAGGGCGCGGCGCTCAGGTGGACTATGTGGTGGCTTACGCGCGCAGACCGCCGCAGTGGCTTACTGACAACTGTAGCAGTTGGTGGTGGTGGTTCTTTCACAGGTTCTGTCCATTCACTGATACACAAGGTTGTGTTTGAAACAACAGGGTCTTCCCATTCACCATTGAGAATACACAAGGTTGTGTTAGACCACCAAACATGCTCAGATTGAAAATGTTTTGAGAACCCAACAGGGTCACTGGCACCCCATTCCCATTCCATACAATCACACGATTCGGTAACTCTTTGTGTGAATGAAATGCGAAAGGAAATGTGGGGTGATGCCAGTGACAGTTTTTCAGCAGTTTGAAACCAGCTTGTTAAATCATCACTCTCCCTTTCCTCACTCTCTTCACTCTCCTCCTTCCAACTGGCGCGAATGTTGAAGAATTTCATTCTGGTGCGAGTGTTGTGTATAATCGTGTATAAACAACGCTACAAGCACCATCAAGCCAAAAAGAGGTGTCAACTTTTTAAGCGGGTTTTGGGATTTAGTGTTAGTTTTGTGTTAGTTTGTGATGGCCTAACAGTGGCCTAACAGCAGGCTTTCAGAGCGATAGCAGTAGCGAACAGGGACGCAGTATCCTTGCTCATTTCATATTCTTTGAGCAAACGTTTGAGAGAAGACCGGCTAATTTTAGCGAAAGAATCAGGATGAGTGAGCAAGAGTTCAACAGTAGCATGGTCTTTTGAGTTTGCGAGAGCTTCATAAACCCCGTTGCGATTCACACGACCATCATCCAACAGTAGCTTAGCGATGTCACAGTAGCCTTCTTTTGCGGCGATAACAAGTGGCGGAGGAGTTGAGAATCTGTTGTGTCTGTTTTCCCAACAGTTGATATTGACGCGCTTGTGTGGGTCTTCAAGAAACAAACG
This sequence comes from bacterium, assembly GCA_009918675.1. Taxonomy (GTDB): domain Bacteria; phylum Bdellovibrionota_B; class Oligoflexia; order Silvanigrellales; family Silvanigrellaceae; genus RFOM01. The sequence goes on along the minus strand of RGDM01000103.1, from coordinate 2,522 downwards.
GACAATGTCAATGTTTCTAGCAGAACATGCCATACGAAACCCAGTAGCTTGACAACATCAGCTCGTCCAATACGGCACATATCACGCAGAATCAGCGAATCGGCATCACGAAGATTCAAACCAGGGTTCGCCAACAACTGCTGAATGTCGGCGATACTGGAACGAAAACACGCAGCTCGTAGCTGGGCTTCTTTTGATGGTGGAACAGAGGCTGCCGCAGCCATAACATACTCATTGCCGAGTGGGAGAGCCATCATTTCCATGGTGTTGCTCTGGTCTAACAATCGTGTGTATGACCAACTAACAACGCCAAAATGGTTTTGTGGTGTTTGTCAATTTTATGGTTGTTTATTACCCCCCTCACCCTTACACAGTAGCTGCCTCGGCTGCCACTACCTCAGCCTTAGCCTTCTCAATGAGAGCAGCCTTGGCATCAATTGCGGCCTGAACAACAGCCTTGTTGCTCTTTCCCTTGGCCTTGGCAAGATTGCCTTGAAGTTGCGCAAGGTCTTGGACATGAACAGCGAGGAGGTGGCGAGCCTCGGAGAGGCGAGCGTGAGCCGCAAAGTCATTGTCTGACTCTGTGTCTGACTCCGCATCATCCTCAACATCAGACTCTTCCTCTGCTTCTGCGGGCTTTGGTGGAGTTACAGGAGCAGCTGGAACAGCAGGAACAGGAGCAAGAAGAGCGGCAGTGGTCGCAGCCTTCTTCGCGGCCTTCTTGGCAGCGCGAATCTCCTTCTTGACCTTGGCATCCGCAGTAGCCAGCTTCTTGAGCATGGCCAACTTAGGGACAACAAGGTCAGCAGGGTCAAAGTCCTCTTGGAGGATTTCAATTGAAGGCCCCACATCAATCATGAAGCGTGCTGACAAGGTGTGAGCAACCTTAGTGAGCTTCTTCCAATTGCGAAGAGCGACTTCAGGCTTTTCAGACCGAGCGTACTGGCGAAACCACAGATCGAACGTCAATTCGTAGACGACGACGAGAACCTTGTCTTCAAACGAGGAAGTGAAGAACAAGGTGTGGATTTCAGTAGGCTTGCGGGGCTTGCGAGGCTTCTTCTCTGCTACCACAGCAGGGGCAACAAGAGCAGGGGCGACAACAGGCATGATAAGAGTGGAAGACATCTTAGCAAGTGCGTTGAAGGCTTTGAAGGCTTGAGGTGATAGAACAATCGTGTGTTCTACCAGGACTGAATAACGGAGAGGGGGCGCTGAAGGGTCGTCAACTTTTTTTGTGGGGGGTCTCTGAGGGGACAAGGGACAAGGGACAAGGGACAAGGGACAGGGCGAAGCCTGTGGAGTTGCGACCAACTGCGACGTGGCAGTATCCCCCAAGACCATCAAGACCAAGACCAAAACCAAAAGATCCGCTTTCACAGACCTCAAATGATATAAACATATAATATTCGTAACCTAATCGTCACTAAAGACTACATTTTTGAACCACAGCAATACAATCGTGTGTATTGGGTACTGGGCTGACAGGGTGTCAGAACCATCATCAACTTTTTCAGACCCCACACACAACTCACACACAGTCAACTGTTAGTTTCACACAAATCTCGCACAAATCCCGCAGAAACTAACAGATGTCGCCAGTAATCAACTGTTAGTTTCACACAACCTCTCACACAACCCCCACAGAAACTAACAGATGTCGCCAGTAATCAACTGTTAGTTTCACACAACCTCAATGTAAACCACAGCATTCATCAGAATCATAATCATCGTCAGAATCTTCCTCACAGTCTTTTGGTTTGTTGAGCGAAATAACAAACAAACAAGTAGCAACTACAATGAAGCACATGATAGTACGTACTGGAAGTGTCATGGTGGTAGTTGTTGATGATTAATCGTGTAATCATCGGCACCAAACAACCTACACCAAAAGTTTGTATCAAATTTTTGTTGTCTATTAAGCCACCCAGCCAGCCACCCACCCCAGCCTACCGACACCTGTATGACCTCGCATACTGCTGTATTTCAGACTCACGCACATGCTGAATGACATGTACAATCTTAACCTCATCATCTGAGTCCGACTCCAACTCGTCCTCAGACTCATCCTCATCTGAGTCCTCATCCGAGTCCGAGTACTCGGAATCAGACGCATCGGCATCATCAACAACGAAGCCATCCTTCTTGTAGCCTGTAGCAACATACTGCGTGGTCTGACACGACCGACACACAATGTTGAAGCCATCGTGAGAACGCAAGTCCTCACCAACAGCGTGATTTTGAAACTCGCGAGCGTCTTTTGTAACACCGCAGCGAGTACAATCCTTTGTGGTAGTGACACGAACACCAGGAAGAGGTCGTCCAGATGGATATGACCGCATCCCAGCACGGTCACGCACATTTGACCGAGCGTGTAAGTGTTTTTGAAGCACACGCCGATCGCGGTGTTCAGATTCAGGGTCACCATCAATAAAAGCGCCATGCCAATGTCCGTGAGTTCCAGCAGCCATTGTGTTTGTTTGTGTGAAACGTGTGAAGTGATTCTACAATCGTGTATAGAA
>RGDM01000102.1 GCA_009918675.1 bacterium | reverse complement strand
AGCGTAGTGCTGCGTGTTTTGATCTGAATAAAGCCACCGTTGCTGGCAAATTGAGCCAAATTCGCAGCATTGGTTATGGCGTTCCCTGGCGACACTTGAAAACGCAAAAGAGAGGTGGTTTTGGAGCAAACCATGCTGCCTTTGCTGCCAGCACCGCAACCGACCGCGCAAGCAAAAAGCAGTAGGCCTAAAAATCTCATGAACTGCATCCGAAGCCCCTCAAGCCCTGCTTGAGAGGATATCGGAATGCGCACAAGCAATCCTTAAGCAAATTTAAGGTTTTTATTAAACAGCGACTTAATTAATTCAATGCGCAAAAGCTAAGGCAAAGATTCCTGACAACAACACCACTCCTGCGCTGATGACAGGCGACTTGCTTGAAAGCCATTGCAGTTTGCCCTGCCCTTCCAGACGACTGATTCCAACAACAACCGCCATTCCAATGCCGACAAGCGCGAGAGCTAGCCCAAGACTAAACCCAGCAACCGCGAACAAACCTGCACCCACTTGGCCAATAGAAAGAGCAAGCAGCATCACAGTGATAGAGGCTGGGCAAGGAATCATTCCGCCAGCCGCGCCGAACAGTAGAATCTGCAGTAATGTTGGCCTTTCACCGCGCTTTGCATATTCGGGCATCGCCGCAGCGTGCGCTCGTGCGTGTTCGTCGTCGCTCATCAAGTCGTGGTCATGGTGTGCATGGTCGTGGTGTGCATGGTCGTGGTGATGGTGCTGGTGCCGGTGCCGATTCCGACGCATCTGACGGATTCTTTTGACAAGCATCCAAAGACCAAGCAGAACAACAATAATTCCACTTCCAATTTGCAGCCAATGGGTGACATCTTGCGTGAAAGTTTCACGCCCCAACCAAAGTGCAAGTGCGGTGATACCAACAACAACCAAGCTGTGGGTTGATGCCACCGAAAGTCCCAACAGCAGCGCATCTCGCTTTGTGCCCTTGATACCAATCAGGTAGGCCGCAGTCAGCGCCTTTGCGTGCCCAGGCTCAAGAGCATGCAGTGCTCCGAGTGCCACAGCAGTAGGAAAGTAAACCATCGAAAGTGGATTATCGACAAGAAGACTCATGCAAACCTCACGACAAAGGGCTTGCAAAAGCTCCATCAAATCCGTCAATGAATCAAGCCCGACTGTCTCAATTGGGCAACCATCGAAGCGAATTTTTCCGAATTCCTCAAAAAAAAAGACGCACTTATTCATCACAATCAAAGGTTTGTCGCATTCGCTCACAAAGCGCCATCAGCACCATAAAAATGCTCACAAGAGCAAAATAGCTTATCGGCAAGGGCTGTGTTTTCATCAAAGTGCGCATGGGCTCAAAGTACAGATAAGTCATGACGAAAAATATCTCGATTCCAACACCTATCCAAATCAAGCGGCTGACAGGAGCATTGACCTTTCCATGAAACGAATGCCCCCGACACAAAAACACATTCACGCACTGCGTCAGGATGATTGCCGTAAACGTAGCAGTAGCAGCCTGCTCAGCCACTTCTTGTGAAACTCCCGACACCCCGCTTTCAAGCTTCCATCCGCGCAGGTACAGCACATAAAAATAACAGCTCATGGCAGCAATCGCTTCCCAGAGTCCAAGCCATAAATAAGCCTTCATCAAAAGCCGACGATCCAACAAATGTGAGCCACGGGACCGCGGCTGAGCTGACATAACGATACGACTCGGAGCTTCAGTGCCGAGTCCAAGGGCTGGTATAAGATCTGTTCCCAGATCGATTGCAAGAATTTGCAAAACGCTCAAGGGCAGAGGAATATTCATCACCACGAAAAAAATATAGGGAATCGCCTCGGGTACATTCGACGCAAGAATATAGGTCATGAATTTTCGAATATTGTTGTAGACACTGCGACCTTCTTCAATGGCATCAACAATGGTTGCAAAATTATCGTCAAGCAACACCATGTCTGAGCTTTCTCGCGCGACATCCGTTCCCGAGATCCCCATGGCAATGCCAATGTCGGCTGCCTTCAGCGCGGGAGCATCATTCACACCATCGCCCGTAACGGCAACAATCTCCTTCTTTTCCTTCAGAGCCTCAACAATACGCAATTTGTGATCGGCTTTTACACGCGCAAAAGAGATTTCCTTGTGCTCAAGGGCAAGCTGTAACTGAGTTTTGCTCCAGCATTCAAGCTCGTCGCCAAGAACAATGCGAGATTCATCGTTGCTAAAAATACCCGATTCCATGGCAATCACTCGCGCTGTTTCAGGGTGATCTCCGGTAATCATAATGACTCGAATTCCAGCCTGCCTGCACAGCTGCACTGCTTTAGGCACCTCGAGACGCAGGGGATCCTCCAAACAAACAAGACCCAGATAGGTCAGTCTGCTTTCCAACTCATTGCAAACACTTTCGCTTTCGAGATCCGCATTTTTTAAAATGAAGTCGTTTGAAATAACACGGCAGGCGAAGGCGATAAGCTTATAACCTTTCTTCGCATGATGAGCGGATATTTCAAGAATGGCTTGTCGATCAAGTTCACTCATTCCATGCATTTCACCATCATCATCAGCGATACTTTGGCAAAGTGATAGAATTGTTTCAGGAGCTCCTTTGCAAAAGATCCGAAGAGCGCCATTATAATCAACAACAACCGACTGTCTTCTGCGCGTGTTATCGAATGGAATTTCACCCAAGCGTTTTAGCATTTCGCCGTTGCCACGACATTGATTTGCAAATTGCACAAGGGCAATTTCAAGCGGATCGCCGTTCTGCACGACGAGTGAATTTTTTTGCACGTTCAGAGCATGAGTCGAGTGAATTGCACTCATGAACTGCAATTGCCCTTTCGTGAGCAGTAATTCTTCCTGCCAATTGCATGCAAAGACACTTTTTTTTTGCCAGACGATCTCTTTGACTTTCAATTCATTGAGAGTGATTGTTCCGGTTTTGTCGGTGCAAATAACAGTGGTCGAGCCCAAAGTTTCCACCGCCGGCAAATGTCGAACCAAAGCTTTTCGCTTTGTCATGCGTTGTGCTGCCAATGCCAGCGACATACTAATTGTAGGCATCAAACCTTCAGGAACGTTGGCAACAATGATTCCAATTCCAAACAAAAAAGCAACCGATAAGGGCATTCCGGTGAAAATGCCAAACGCAAAAAACAAAATTCCAAGCAAGCAAGAGAAAATTCCAATCCATCGGCTCACTCGACCAATTTCTTTTTGCAAGGGAGAGAGTCGAACGTTCCCCGAAAGAGTGAGATGAACAATGCGACCAAATTCCGTGCGCGTACCTGTGGCAAACACCATCGCCTTTGCTCGCCCCGCAACAACACTGGTCCCTGCAAGAAGCAGATTTTTTGCCCACAGTATTTCGCGCGTTTCGCACGGCAGCGAGTGACGCGAAGAAGGCTGAGATTCACCGGTAATGTGAGACGTATCAATTCTTACGCGGGTGGATTCTAAAATTCGTGCATCTGCACCAATGTCATCTCCCTCGGCCAGCTCAATGATATCGCCTGGCACAAGCTGCTCAACAGAGAGCGTTTGCCATTGACCACTGCGCAAAACTCGGCACGACTTTGGCAAGATTCGCTGCAAAGCTTCCAAGGCCCGCTCCGCCTTCAT
>RGDM01000101.1 GCA_009918675.1 bacterium | reverse complement strand
CTTGGAACCGCGCTTCCGTCTTTGACGCGAATCAAAAATGCAATCGACAGTCAGGAAGCAATCGTGAATGCTTTTGAACGGGAGTGCAACAAGTTCACCACTGTCCGTGGTCTAACAAGCATCATCAGTTCTTTGAGTCTCTATGCTGATCTTGCCTGCGCTCTTGGTATTGAGGGACTAGATGTTGGTGTTGGTCTTAGTGTTATAAACGAAAACGGACAGTTTCAGATAAATTACGCGGTAAATGCAAATATTGATCTTGAACGGGTATTGAACAAGTTCACGGATGGAGCAGGAACTGACCTAGCAAACGCTGTAAAGAATTTGCAGTCTGGTCTGGACGAAGCGTTCAAGGCATTGGACGGCGTGAACAACGCTCTGAATGGGGTGATCAACGAGGCTGCGGGAATGCAGCAGCAGGCTATAGATTTCATACGCAAGTACACCGACATCAGTTCTCTTATGAACTTGGTGAATCAGGCAAGTACCGATCCGTGCTTTAAACTAGGTGGCACCATGAACGCAAATCTCATAAGTCCTGAGTTCATTAATACCGTTGAGGGAGCAGGATTTGGAGGCGTTGGGGGAGGCACAAGCACAAGATGAACACTGTTGCAGAATATTTTACTACGATCAAAGAGAATATGCAGACCATCGGAGAAGCCGTTGGTGTTTTTGCCGTAGGTATTGGTTTGGGAGTGATGGGAGCGATCCGAAAGAAGAATGCCCTATTAAAACACAACAAAACCAAAGAAAAACGGTTTGTTCAGCATCACAGCCAAATACACGAACTGTTAACTGAAATGAGAGTGACTATTCGTGCATCCCGATGTTTGGTGTTTCAATTTCACAACGGAGGCTCCTTTGCGGACGGCACATCAATTAAACGATTCTCTGTTACCCATGAGTCTTGTGCGGCAGGAGTTACGAGCATGATCTTGGAGTCGCAGGATGTTCTACTCAGCAGATGCGTAGACATTGTTCGTATCATGGACGAAAGCGCAAGCAAGAACGACGACAATCGAATTCATCCGCGCGATTCAATTCTTCGTCATCAACCCGGCGACAGCAAACCAGCAGTTTGGTGGAATGTTAAGTACAAGAATAAATTCTTGCTTGATGGCTCTGTGGTTGCGGGAAATCCAATTTTTACGAATCTTTTGTGGAATGAGATTGGTCGGGGCAGCGATTTAACGGAACTCTCACGTTGGCTCGATGACAACTCACAGGTGGTGCAAGAGCTCACGGCGGCTGTCTTCTCGGCAGAAGCGCCACAGTTTCTCGACTTTTTCCCGGTCGAACATTTTGATCTTTCGACTGTGAAAAAAGGCCAGCAATTGTTTCAAGAAAATTGCGCGATGTGCCATGGGAATTATATCAAGGGTTATCAGCGTTCCAACAGCAATGGCCTCAGCAACCGTGAACTTCTAGCCACTGTGAAAGTCGAATACCACCGCAACACACCTGTTGTGAATGTTGGAACAGATCCGCTCCGTGCGCAGGGAATGTCTGCACTGGCTGAGCCTCTGAATCGGCTCGCCATTTCAAAGAAAAATGGGATTGTTGTTGAGGTCCAGCGGGGCTATGTTCCTCCGCCGCTGGTTGGGATTTGGGCGCGATGGCCCTATCTGCATAACAACTCAGTGCCTTCCTTGTGCTCGTTGCTAACTCCCGCGTTAGAACGGCCTGTGCAATGGGATGTTGGCGAAGCGCACTCAACGCAAACTGATTTCGATTCCCAGTGCAATGGTTATCCGCTTGGAGAAAAAGCTCCACAGGCGTGGAAAAAGAACCGTTGGGGCCATTTCGACACACGTCGGCGCGGAATGAGCAACGTGGGTCATGATGAAGGGATTTTCTCCGAAAATGGCCGCTCCAAGTTTTCTTCAGAAGATCGTCAAGCGCTCATTCAATTCTTGCAGACACTCTAAAAAAGGTTTGCCCCCTGCAAGTCTATCTAAGATCTGCAAGGGGCGACTTCTTGGCCAGCGTTTGGCGTGTTTTATGTCTGAATTTAAATAAGACCCGGACCAACATCTGCTGTCACAACAAGAGCCTCTTCTCGCACGCCGTCGGCAAAGCAAATGCTGTTGGCAGCTTCGCGTCCGGTGCACACGGCTCGTTCCATAAGTGCAGATGGGTAGTCGGTCTTTAACCAATCTCCTGCAAAGAGAAGATTGTTGAGACCAAAACTCTGAGCTTCCGTTGCGCTTGGGCGCAATGTGCCCTGACCGCATTCGAATGATGTGAAGTTGTGATAGCTGCCAACGCTTGTAGCAATGACTTTGGCGTCACTCATCTCTGGCATGATCTCAAGAACTGTATTGCGCAAACGCGGCCAGATTTCGCTGTCAGGCAAACCAACAAGCTCTGGGGTCGTGTACAAATGGAATTCGATCACCGAGCCACCGGTTTTTTCGGCCCATGCTTTTGATTCGTCTTCGAGAAGGTCGAAGCGCGCCAGCAGATTGATAGGGCGGTGCTGGGGTGTTTCCAGACAGTCTGGAATTGCATCTGATGGTTTTTTATTGAACCACACGCGCAACACTTTGTAGGGATCAGCAATCTTTAAAGGCGCAACGCAGCTCTTTAATTTGCCAAGCAATGCGGTTGATTGGCCGTCGAACGAGACAGAGCCAGCGAGAATGCGTTTTGTTGCGCCCACGTCGGTGGCCAGAATTACGTTGTCGTACTGAGTGCTCTCACCGCTGACACCGCGCACCCGTCCGTCAACAATATCCAATCCGGCTACAGGGCTTGAGAGTTCAAAAACACAACCTAAGGATTCCAGCCGTTCAACCCAAGGCTTGAGCAGTGCGTTGTAGTGGTCGGTGGTTGTCACTTCGCGCTTGAAAGCGTTGGGCTGACTCAAGAAATACAAATGCATATACAAACACATCTCTGCAGCACTGATGGTTTGTGGATTGTTGAGCGTTACCGAGGCTGCAGGTTCCATAACGATATCGTAGAATTTTTTGTTTACTTTTCTTTGTTTAGCAAGATCTGCGAAAGTGATATTGTCGAGCCGTTGATAGTTCGTCTTGTAGTTAAAAAACAACACTTCGCGGATGGTATTGAGTGTTCCAGCTGCGTCGAGGAAATTCATGTTCGGCGAGTTTTTCAGAATGTTCAAAAGATTAATTGGATATACGGGTGGTTCACTCTTGATGGTTTCAGACTTGTAGTCTTTGAATTTGAATTGCACTTCATCATAGGGGCGGAAGTGTTCATTAACGCCGAGCCTATCGCGGATGTTCTTTAGTACGTGGTAGTTGTTGAACCACATGTGCAACCCGTGTTCGACCCAAAAGGTTCCGGCAGCATTTGTTTCCTGCCGTACCGCGAGCTTGCCGCCAACGATCGGCATTGCGTCGCGCACGGTGACTTTGTAACCGCGTTCGCACAGCTCAAGAGCGGCCGACAAACCCGCCAAGCCAGCGCCGATGATGAGAATCGATTTATGTTCTTCACTGTTGAGACGCCTGGCAGCATGTGGATTGCGCGGTTGAATGACACGTGGGGGCTGCGGGAATGCCTGTGCTTTTTGCGCGTTGAGGACAGAATATCCGAGCGAACCAATACCAAGTGATTTGATAAAATCGCGGCGTTGCATGGTGCTGTCCTCCTGGGCAAGCGCTGGAGCCACGCCCAGTTCAACCTGCCGAAGAACAGAGTGTGGCTAAGAAATC